>CBDUDQ010000001.1:0-59024 GCA_965365985.1 uncultured Erysipelothrix sp.
GCCCATATGGTGGTGACGGTGGAAATGGTGGTAATATCGTTTTCGTAGCTGATTCCAACAAATCCACTTTATTAGACTTAAGATTTAATAGAGTGGTAAAAGCGTCCCATGGTATTCCGGGGAAAAACAAAAAAATGCACGGTAAAGATGCGCTAGACACCATCATCCGTGTTCCTGTTGGTACCATTATTACTGATGTTAAAAGAGGCATTGTTTTAGCTGACTTAACACTCGTAGGACAAAAAGAAATTATTGCTTTTGGTGGTAAAGGGGGTCGTGGAAACATTCGTTTTGCGACTCCAAGAAATCCAGCGCCATCTTTTGCTGAAAAAGGTGAATTGGGCCAATCATTAGAAGTAAATATAGAGTTAAAATTATTGGCAGATATCGGTTTGATTGGCTTCCCATCAGTGGGTAAATCAACACTCTTATCCGTAATCACACGCGCAAAACCAGAAATTGCTGATTACCATTTTACTACAATCGTTCCTAACTTAGGAATCGCTTCGAGTCCTGATGGTCGATCATTTGCAGTTGCTGATATGCCAGGTCTTATTGAAGATGCTCATATGGGTAAAGGATTAGGACACATTTTCTTGAAACATATTGAACGTACACGTATTTTAGTACATGTTCTTGATATGGGTAGTGAAGATGGTCGAGATCCGGTTGAAGATTACAAGATCATCAATCAAGAACTTGAAAAATACAATGCCAGTTTGATGAATAAACCCATGGTTGTAGTTGCGAATAAGATGGACTTAGATGTTGCGGCAGAGAATTTAGTTAAATTTAAAGCTGCATATCCTGATCTTGAAGTCTTCGAGCTGATTACTATGGTTGGTGAAGGGGTAGAATCATTATTATACCGCTTGGCTGATATTCTAGATGAAACTCAAGCTAATAAAGTTGAAGCTCAAACAGAATCTGTCATCTTCAAATATGAAGCTCCGACAAAAAACTTTGAAGTTACTCGCATTGATGCGACTACTTGGCGAGTAGCGGGCGAACTCATAGATCGTCAATTCCGTCAGTATGATTTCGATAAAGAAGAATCAGTGGTTCAATTTGGTTTAGCCATGAAGCGTGCAGGAGTTGACCGTGCGCTTCGTGACACTGGAGTCAAAGATGGCGACATGGTAATTCTTGCAGATGTACAGTTCATTTTCGATGAAGGTGTGGTAGAATAGATTTGGTGATTCTATGATAGCTTTTATAAATGGACGATTAGTAGACAAAGAATTAGATGCAGTGATTCTCGATAACCAAGGAATTGGTTATCGAGTTTTCTGTACGAATTCGATGTCTTTTTCTTTAGGTGAAACTTACCTATTTTACACTCATTTTCAAGTGCGTGAAGATGCACAAATTCTTTTTGGTTTTATTGATAAAGAAGAGTTGGCACTCTTTAAAACAATCATCGGTGTTAAGGGAATTGGCCCTAAAACTGGCATGAACATCATGAGCAAAGGCAGTGCTGCACAATTCATTCAAGCCATTGAAAATGAGGATTTGAAATACCTTAAAACATTACCTGGTGTTGGCGCAAGAACAGCCTCACAAATGATTTTGGATTTAAAAGGTAAAGTAGTGACTGAGAGCGTAGTTAAAAATAATAAACACCACAATGATCAAGACGATGAAGTTGTTTTAGCACTCTTATCATTAGGGTTTTCAAGAGCTGAATTACAATCAATTCAAACATCACTTAGCAAAGAAGAAAATCAGAAAACAGAACATTTAATCAAAATCGGACTACAATTACTCAATAAAAAAAGAAGGGGGCAATCTTAATGTCACGTATTTTATCAGCTGAATCAGAAGAAGAAATAACAGACTTAGAAAAAAGTTTGCGCCCGTCTACCTTAAAAGAATATATTGGACAAGATGTTTTAAAAGACAATTTAAGTATCTTCATCGAAGCCGCTCGAAACAGAAATGAAACTTTAGACCATTTGTTATTCTATGGTCCTCCAGGATTGGGAAAAACAACTCTGGCGTATATAATCGCCCATGAAATGGGTGTTGGTATCAAGGTTACTTCAGGTCCATCGATTGAAAGAAGTGGTGATTTGGCCGCTGTTTTATCAAGTTTGGAACCGGGTGATGTACTTTTTATAGACGAAATTCACAGACTTCCAAAAGCAGTCGAAGAAATTTTATATCCAGCCATGGAGGATTTTACTCTTGATTTAATTGTAGGTAAAGATGAGATGGTTAGAGCCATTCAAATTGATTTACCACCATTTACCCTCGTAGGCGCAACAACTCGCGCAGGGGACCTCTCTTCACCTCTAAGGGACCGTTTCGGAATCATTTCTAAGCTTGAATATTATTCCCAAGAAGAATTAGAAACCATAGTCAAAAGAACCTCACATGTTTTATCAACAGAAATTCATGAAAATGCAGTCATCGAAGTAGCACGAAGAAGTCGTGGTACACCTCGAATCGCAAACCGATTATTCAGACGAGTCCGAGATTTTGCACAAGTCATGAATGATAATTTTATTGATTTTGACATTACCTCACATGCTCTAAATAAATTGAGAGTGGATCATGTGGGTTTGGACGATGTGGACATTCGATATTTACGAGGCATTATTGAACGCTTCAATGGGGGACCTGTTGGTTTAGATGCCTTAGCGTCAAGTATTTCAGAAGAAACAATGACTTTAGAAGATGTTTATGAGCCTTACTTATTACAGTTGGGTTTCATCAATAGAACCCCAAGAGGCCGCGTGGCGACTGAGAAAGCATACAAACATTTAAATATACCGTATGAGTTAGGAGAGTAGCATGAAAATTTGTATAACAACCGGCGGAAGCGGAGGACATATATTTCCTGCACTCAGTTTTGCCGATGCCATTAAAGATAAACACGAAATTACCTTTATAGGGAATGATCATAAAATGGAATCATGGATTATACCAAAAGAAGGATACGAATTCTTCTCGATTCATAATCAAGGTTTACAAGGCAGCTTTATTGATAAGATTAAAGCAGTTTTATCACAGTTTAAAGCAATACAACAAGCCAGAGCTCATTTAGAGAGTATTAAACCTGATCTTGTCATTTCCTTTGGTGGCTATGTCAGCCTGCCAGTTGTGATGGCCGCTCAAAAATTAAATATTAAAATAATATTACATGAACAAAATGCTCTACCAGGTAAAGCTAACCGCATGGCAGCCAAATATGCTAGTAAGATTGTGACATGTTATGAAGAAACATTTGCTGGAGATCCTAAGACTGCTTATTTGGGGAATCCAAGAGCTTCTCTAACTTTAGAGGATATTGATTCAAGTACAGAACTTGATCGTTTAAAAATTGATTTAGATAAACGTTTGGTATTGATGGTTATGGGGTCACAAGGGTCGACTTCAATGAATCTAATATTCAAGGACTTTATCAAACACTTTGATGACGAGGATTATCAAGTAGTGCTTGTGAGTGGACCCACAAATTACGAAGCCTTTATGAAAGACATTGGTTCTTACCATCAAAATGTTAAAATTACCGATTTTGTTGACCAAAAAGCTTTACTCCCTTATATTGACTTGATGGTTTGTAGAAGTGGTGCTTCAACCATAGCTGAAATTCAAGCATTTGGATTGGCAGCGTGCTTCATTCCTTCTCCTCATGTGGCCAACAATCATCAGTATTACAATGCATTGGCTTTATATGATAAAGATGCGTGCTTTATGTTAGAAGAAGCCAAGATAGATGGTGATGCACTTAATAAGTCCATAAAAACCTTCATGAGTGACGAATCATCTTTAGAATCAATAAGAGTAAATGCAAAGAAAATGAACAAACCCAATGCCATAAAAGATATGATTCAATTGGCTGAAGAAACTGTCAATTTATCATGAGACGCAGTGTGAGGGAGTTAGAAGACGAAACGCATCCGATGGGTAAAATTTCTAATGAAATCCGTTTTAACAAAAAGATGAAGAAGAAAAGACGACGTGCCAGAATTTTAAAAAGACTCTTCATTTTACTTATTCTCGTATTGGTTGGTTTTTCAATTTATCAATTTGATCAATCAAAGTATAGTCGAATCCAGGTTTTAAAAGTAAGCGGCAATTCCATCATCACAGATGAAGAAGTTTTGGATTTATTGTCTGTTCAAGAACAGGATCGTTTACTTTCTACATATTTTAAAAGAAAGTCTAAATTAAAGAGACATCCATTGGTAGACGATATTAAAATTAATGTATACTTAAGACAGGGATATGTTAATATTGACATCAATGAGAAAAAACCCTTGGCTTATTCAAATCAAGAAATCGCATCAATATATTTCGACAATGCATACGCCTTGGAAATTGATGAGGAAAACATCCATGCGATTACAGGTCTGCCACTTTTAGTTGATTTTGCACCAGAATATATTTCTGAAAATCTGCTCAAAGGACTGAATAATTTAGATGAATCAGTTTTATTGGCAATCTCTGAAATTCATCATGAACCCAAAGATTTAGACGAGTTTGCTATGAAAATGGTCATGAATGATAATTACTTCGTATATATAAGTATCGAAACTTTACCTATGCTAGGAAGTTATGCTACACTTATAAATGGAGCGGACGAAGGCAATCGTTGTATCGATATGATTGAGTACGGTCCAAGTGAAGAAACAACAACTGCAATAGTCAGAAAATGTAAATAAAACAATAAGGAGGAGAATGAAATGGCGATTGAACAAATCAATGAATACGGAAAAATAAATGTTTCTAACGAAGCGATCGCGATGCTTGCTGGAGGTGTCGTAACTGAATGTTATGGTGTCGTCGGTATGGCTTCTCAACAAGTATTTAAAGATGGTTTAGCTGAACTTTTAAAAGGTGAAAACTTTGCTAAAGGTGTGGTCGTAAGAAACAGCGAAGCTGGTTTTGATTTGGATTTATATATTGTAGTTAGCTACAATGTTAAAATTTCAGAAGTGGTATTAGAAGTACAAAAAAAGGCAAAATACATGCTCGAAAAAACATTACAACAAAAATTTAATTCTATCAATGTTTACGTTCAAGGTATTAAGGTTATAAAATAATGAAAACGATAAATGGTAACGATTTTTTAAACATGCTTGAGTCAGGCGCAAACCATCTGAATAATCTGCACAATGAAATTAATGCTTTAAATGTGTTTCCAGTTCCAGATGGCGATACTGGTACAAACATGAACCTGACTTTCACATCAGGACTCAACGATGCAAAAAAACTGATGACATCTCATTTAGGTGATTTATCAAAAACTCTTTCTCGCGGTCTTTTAATGGGCGCAAGAGGGAACTCAGGAGTTATCTTATCTCAGATTTTCAGAGGTTTTGCACAATCTGTTGAATCATTAAAAGAAGCAAACGTCTCACAACTTGCTGATGCATTCCAAAATGGTAAAGTGATTGCTTATAAAGCGGTCATGCGTCCAGTTGAAGGAACTATTTTAACAGTATTACGTGAATCGGCTCAAGAAGCTTATGATCACGTATTGTTAAACCCAGATATCAGTATACTAGAATTCTTTGAATTCTTAGTTGTTGCAGCTGATAAATCTTTAGAAAACACCCCAAACTTACTCCCAATTCTTAAAGAAGTGGGCGTTGTTGATAGTGGTGGTAAAGGTTATTTATCAATTCTTGAAGGTTTTGTAGCTGCTCTTAAAGGAGAAAGCATCCAACTTTCAGAAAATAACGATACTGTTTTTGAAAATGCAGGCGATTTCGACCATGAAGAATTTGGTTACTGTACAGAATTTATTGTTAGAATCGATGAAACTAAATTAGCACGCTATAACGAAGATAAATTTAGAGCGCAACTTGAAGCCATTGGTAATTCATTGGTTGTTGTTACTGATGAAGATTTAGTCAAAGTACATGTTCATACATTGACTCCAGGGAATGCATTAAACTTGGGGCAAAAATTTGGTGAATTCGTTAAATTAAAAATCGAAAATATGACAGAACAACACAACACAATTCTGGAAGATAACGTAACAAAAGCGCACAGTAAATATGCTATTGTATCTGTTGCTGCTGGAAATGGCATAGAAAAAATGTTTAAAGATTTAAGAGCTGAGTACATTATTTCTGGGGGACAAACAATGAACCCATCTACAGAAGATTTTGTTGAATTGATTGCATCAATCGATGCAGATCATATCTTTGTATTGCCAAACAACTCAAATATTGTCATGGCAGCAAACCAAGCTAAAGAAATACTTGAAGAGAAAGACATACATGTCATTCCTACAAAAACCATTCCTCAAGGATTATCAGCATGCGTCATGTTTAACCCTGATGTTGATGTTGAGGAAAACTTAGAAGAAATGGCAGCAGCTGTTGCACATTGTAAAACAGGACAAGTAACTTATGCTATTAAAGATACAATGTTCGAATCAATTGAAATCAAAGAAAATGATTTTATGGGTATTAAAGAAAATGAAATTGTAGTTACAAATAAAGACCGTCGCGCTGCGAGTGAGGCATTGATTGCTTTACTAATTGATGAGGACAGTGAGTTAGTAACATTAATTGCAGGAAAAGATGTCAGTGATGAAGAATCAGAGTCATTGCTTGAGTTCATTGAACAAAATTACGATGTCGAAGTAGAATCACATCGTGGAGATCAACCTGTTTATGCATATATTATAGGTGTTGAGTAAAAGGGCGTCAGCCCTTTTCTTTTATGAAACTTACACTAAAACAAGAGCTCATCATTGAAAAACTCAATTACACTGATCCGCATGATTTTCTTAAACATTATCCCATAAGATATGATTTTTTAGCTTTAAAACCAGTTCAAGAATGGCAAGAAAAAGATGTAGTGGTAATTCATGGGCCACTCATCGGTGATTTTAAACGTTTCTCTTTTGGTAGAAATCGAGCAGGCATTCAATTTATGGTTGAATATGAACAACAATTAATTCGTTGTACTTTTTTTGCGCGCTTGTTTGTAAAAAAAGAACAATACGAAAATGGGATTACTGTCATTGGGAGTGTATCCAAAGGTGCCATCATAGTGAAGTCACTCAATCAAAAACCAATCGAAGAGTCACTGGGTATTAAACCAATATACAGTTTAAAAAGTGGCATCAAAAACCATGAAATCCATAATTTAATGAAAAAAATATTAAAAAAAGAATCATTCCATAATTTATTACCTGAATCTTTAATTAATAAATATCGATTATCAGACAGAGATACCGCAATGAGAGAAATACATTTCCCTCAGAATCCAAATCGCTTAAGAGATGCGCTAAGAACCCTAAAATATGAAGAATTTTTAGCTTATCATTTAAGCTTGATGTTGCAAAGCTTTGAACACACTCAAGGGTTTGCTAAGGTAGGGAAAGATATTGATGATTTAATCAGTCATTTGCCTTTCGATTTGATTTCTGATCAAGAAATTGCGGTAAATGAAATTATCACAGATTTAAAAAGTAATAGAAAAATGCAAAGAATGTTGCAGGGAGATGTAGGGAGTGGTAAGACCATTGTCGCATTTCTTGCTGCTATTTACGTTATGAGGTCAAAATATCAAGTAGCCATGATGGCACCAACTGAGCTTCTTGCAAGACAACATTTTGAGTCTTTCAAACGTTTTTTTCCGGATATACCCGTTTATTTGTTAACACAAGATGTTAAAGATAAAGCTTTAGTACTAGAATTACTTAAAAAAGAGTCGACTCTATTTGTAATTGGTACTCATGCACTATTTCAAGATTCAGTAGAATTTATTAATCTATCCTTTGTAATCATTGATGAACAACACAGATTTGGTGTGGATCAAAGACAAAGACTCATCCATAAAGGTGAACAAGTAGACAGTCTTATGTTAAGTGCTACCCCAATTCCTAGATCTCTTGCTAGAGCTCTGTTTTTTGATCAGGAAGTCTCTAGCATCACACAATATCCTCAACACAGAAAAGAAACTGAAACGTTTTTAATTCAAGAAAATTCAATCAGAAGTATCGTAGATATTCTGACACTGCAACTACAAAAGAGAGAACAAATTTATGTGGTCTGTCCTTCTATTTATGAAGATGAAAGGGCTCATGTAAAAAATGTTTATGCACTTGAAGAACAATTAAGTTACGTGTTCGAAGATTACACTGTCGGTGTTTTGCATGGACAAATGAGTGCCGATGAAAAAACAAATGTCATGAATAAATTTATTAATAATGAAATACAAGTACTCATTTGTACGACAATCATTGAAGTCGGCGTGGATGTACATAATGCCAACACAATGGTTGTCTATAATGCTGAACAGTTTGGTCTTGCGACCTTACACCAATTAAGAGGACGTGTAGGACGAGGTAAACAAGCGGGACAATGCTACTACTTGTCCAAGAGTGAACACGAGCGACTTGAAGCTTTACTTGAAAGCTCAGATGGATTCGAACTTTCTCTTAAAGATATGAGATTCAGAGGATTTGGAGATGTATTGGGTAAAAGACAAACCGGAATGCCGCAGTTTATTTTAGCTGATGTTATAGAAGATGAAAAAATACTTAATGTGAGCCGTGATGATGCAATTGAAATATCGAAACATCAAGAAGAATCACAATATCAATCAATAATTAAATATGCAAAAAGTATGAATGATGTATAATAGATAAAGGTGATAATATGACAATTTGGAAATTACTGGAATCATTTGAAATTCCGGTCAACAATAAAGCTTTAATTGAAAATGCGTTTATTCATTCTTCTTATGTGAATGAATCTGACATAAAATTAGAAGATAATGAAAGACTTGAATTTATGGGAGACGCGGTCTTACAAATATGTGTAAGTGAGCGCTTATTTGTGATGCGTCCGCAGCTTTCTGAAGGTGATATGACTCTTTATCGTGCGAGATTGGTATATGAACCTGCACTTGCAGAATATTCAAAACAATTGCAACTCAATCAATTTTTACAATTAGGGATGGGTGAAGAACGTCATGGAGGACGTGATAGGGTCTCAATCATTGCTGACTTATTTGAAAGTTTCCTTGGCGCTGTCTATTTGGACTCTGGAATCAAATCTGTCAACAAAATATTAGATGTTGTTTTAATACCAGTCATGAAAAATCTGGAAGCATTAGGGATAACAGACTACAAAACAAAATTGCAAGAATTCATTCAATCGGATTCGAGAAAATCAGTTTCATATGAAGTTATCGGAATAGAGGGACCAAGTAACAGACCTGAATTTGAAGTGGTTGTCAAACTTGATCATTTAATCTTCGGAAAAGGTAAAGGTTTAAGTAAGAAAAAAGCTGAACAAATGGCGGCGAAAGATGCCTTTGATAAATTAGTACAGTAAATAAAGGAGGCGCTTAAAAAAATGAACGATATCATCAATAAAATTGGGATGAGTGACACTCATAAGGTTTACTTTAAAGATTCTGAAATCGAAGAGGTAAAGTATCTTCCAAATACAAAACAAATTAATTTAGTTCTTAAAATGAATAAGGCATTGCCTTATGGAATTTATCAATCATTTGTAAAAGTGTTCAAAAACTACACTCAAACAAATGTCAGTGTTATCATCAAGGCTCAATCATCAAACCTTGATTTTTTAAACATCTCTTCATACGTTAAATATCTCACTCAAGACACAGAAAGTTTAAGAGCCATTCGCTCTTGCACACTTAATCTTGAAGACGATAAACTTTTTTTTAACTGCGTTGATGATTTTCATAAAGAAGAAACCACTGAGTCAATCGATCTCCTAAAAGAGGCAATGATGCTTCTTGGAATTGACATTGAGTGCGAAGCAAGAGTTCTGAAATTTGAAGCAGAACCTGAAATTTTTGAAATGCCTGCACAGGTTAAGACTGATGTGATAGAAAAGAAACAAGGAAGTCTATATCAAAAGAAGCTCAATGGACGTGCACAATACAATCTTGTTAAATTATCTGTGCTCAAAGAACAAGCCCACCAAGTGGCTGTTATTGGGAAAATATTTGATGTCGAAAGTAGGGAAACTAGAACTGGAAGTTTCATAGTCAAATATTCTTTTTCAGATGGAGAACACGCCATAATGATTTCAACTTTTGCCAATACAGAAGATGAAATATTTAAAAAAGGGATTTGTTTAAAAGTTTATGGAAATTATATTTTTGATTCTCGTTATGAAAAAGATTATGTTTTCAAGATGGATTATTTTGATGAAGTATCTGATATTTTTGTGCGATATGATACTGCGGATCAAAAAAGAGTTGAGTTTCATACTCATACAAACTTCTCTGAAATGGATGGAATCAGTGACGTTTCAGAATACATTGATCAGGCCTTACAGTGGGGTCACCCTGGACTTGTAATTACAGATCATGTGGGTGTACAGTCTTTCCCAAAAGCTTATAAAGCACTTAAAGCGCTTAAGAAAAAATACAATAATGATGATTTTAAACTGGGTTACGGATTAGAAATGAATCTGACTCATAAAGACTTAAGAATTGTATCTAACGGTAATGGGACAGAGCTTCTACAGGAAGGTTCTTATGTTGCGTTTGACCTTGAGACAACTGGATTATCTACTGAGTATGATCATATTATAGAATTTGGGGCTGTTTTAATTGAAAATGGAAAAACAGTTTCTAAAAAACAATTTTTCATAAAGCCACCGGTTAAAATTAGTGATTTTACTACCAAACTCACTGGCATTACACAAAATGATGTCAATCATGCAAAACCGCTTGAGCAGTCAATTGATGACATTCTTGATTATATAAAAGATCATACCCTGGTTGCACATAATGCGCTTTTTGATCTTGATTTTTTACAAGCAGCAATGATTAAAACCAATCGCAAAAAAATAAACAACACAGTTATCGATACTTTAGATTTATCACGCACGATGTATGAAGGCAGACGCGCTTATCGATTGGGTTCAATTGCCAGACTGCTTAAGATTCCTTATGATGAAGCAATCGCACATAGGGCTGATTATGATGCTGAGGTTTTAAGTTTGGTGTTTTTGGCGATGCTTCGCGATGAAAAACTTCAAGATTTTAAAACTGTCATTGATTTACAGTTATTATCAGATGTAAATGCATTTGCAAAAGGTCGTATAACACACTTAAATGTCATTGCAAAAAACCAAGCAGGATTGAAGAATATTTATGAATTGGTTAGTTTATCTCACACAAAATATTTAACTGATTTTGGACAACCGAGAATTATTAAAGATGAATTGATTAAAAGACGGAGTAATTTATTGATTGGTGCCGGTTGTACTCAATCTGATATTTTTGAAATTGCCTCTAATAAATCTGATGAACAATTGGATGAAGCCATTTCTTTTTATGATTATGTAGAAATATTACCTCTTGATTTATATGCTCCTGTGATTGAAAGAGGCGCAATTAAGGATCAAGAACAACTTAAAAAGGTATTGAATCGCATCATATTCAGTGCTCAAAAACAAGATATAGTTGTAATCGCAAGTGGGGATGCGCATTATAATATGCCATCTCAAAAACTTGTTCGAGATGTTTATATTTCTGCTCAAGGATTGGGTGGGGCGCGTCACCCACTTTACATTTATGATAATGAACGCCGTGCTCGCTTTGAAGCACCAGATCAGCACTTCAGAACTACCACTGAAATGATGGGGGCATATGATCATTATGGTCATGCAATGGCTTATGATTTGGTAATAAAAAATCCAAAAATGTTATTAGAAAAAATTGACGCTGGAATCATGCCAGTTAAAGATAAACTGTACACTCCTTCCTTAGAAAATTCAGACACTTTATTAAAAGAGATTGTCTATACTAATGCGAATAAGAGATATGGAATACCGCTGCCTGAAATTGTTTCTGCGCGAATTGAAAGAGAATTGAAATCAATTCTTGGACACGGTTATGGTGTTATTTATTATATTTCTCATCTTCTGGTGAAAAAAAGTCTTAATGATGGTTATCTTGTGGGTTCACGGGGGTCAGTGGGATCCAGTTTGGTTGCTACGATGGCAGAAATAACAGAAGTGAATCCGTTACCACCCCATTACGTATGTTTGAACTGTCATAACCAAGAATTCTTTTTGAATGCAGAATATGCATCTGGTTTTGATTTGGCTCCAAAGAAATGTGAAAAGTGTGGTCATGATATGCACTGTGATGGTCAGGACATTCCTTTTGAAACCTTCCTGGGATTTGAAGGGGATAAAGTTCCGGATATAGATTTAAACTTTTCAGGTGATTATCAAGAAAAAGCACATGCTTACACAAAGGAAATCTTTGGTGATGATTATGTTTTTAAAGCTGGTACCATTTCTACAGTAGCTCAAAAAACTGCTTTTGGTTATGTATTGGGTTATAACGAAACCAATAACTTTAATCACAGTTCCAATGCATGGAATACTTATTTGGCCAGTGTGGCTGAAGGGGTTAAACGTACAAGCGGTCAACATCCAGGTGGGATTATAGTTGTTCCGAGTGATATGAACATCCATGATTTTTCTCCAATCCAATATCCTGCTAATAACAAGGATTCAGCTTGGTATACAACTCACTTTGAATTTCATGACATTGATGACAATGTATTGAAACTTGATATTCTGGGACATGTGGATCCAACCGCAATGAAACTTCTAGAGAAGCTTACAGGTGTTGACATTAATACTGTGCCGCTAAATGATCCCAAAGTTTTATCTTTGTTTGGTTCTGTTGAAGCGTTGGGGGTTGATGAGCGATACTATCATGAGATTACTGGAGGATTGGGTTTACCTGAGTTTGGGACACCATTTGTGCGTCAAATGCTTGAGGCCACCCGTCCTGATAAGTTTTCAGATTTGGTTCAGATTTCTGGATTGTCTCATGGTACCGATGTGTGGAGAAATAATGCTCAAGATTTAATTAAACAAGGATTGAGTTTAGATGAGGTTATTGGGTGTCGTGATGACATCATGGTGTTTTTAATGCAAGCTGGATTAAAAAACAAAGAAGCGTTCGATATTATGGAGTCAGTTCGTAAGGGTCGCGGATTAAGAGATGAGTGGATTGATTCTATGAAATCTCATAATGTGCCTGATTGGTATATTGATTCTTGTCTTAAAATTAAGTATATGTTTCCAAAGGCTCATGCGGTTGCTTACGTTATGATGGCTGTTAGGATTGCTTGGTTTAAGGTTTATTATCCTCGAGCTTATTATGCTGTGTATTTTACATTAAGATCCAATGCTTATGAAATTGAGACAATGTCAAAAGACATCACTGCGGTTAATGCAAGATTAAATGCAATTAACGGCGCCTTAAGAAACTTTGAAACAGCGCGCGATGTCAGTTTAAAAGATAAAAACTTAGTTGATACTTTAGAGGTTACTTCTGAATTAATCAGCAGAGGATTCAAAGTTTCGAATATTGATTTGTTGCGTTCGAATGCAATAGAGTGGCAGTTGGATGACCAGGATGACAAGGCAGTATTACCCCCGTTTTCGATCATTGATGGACTCGGTGCTAACGTTGCCAATGGTATTGTTAGGGCTCGTGAGGAACGTGCATTTATTTCTAAGAAAGATCTAATGCAACGGGGTGGGGTCAGTAATTCGCTTGTTAAAAAGTTGGATGACCTTGGAATCACTTCGCACCTACAAGATTCCAACCAAATGAGTTTGTTTTGATACATTCAAGGTGATTGAAATGCTTCAATGATTGGTGTATAATATACGTATAGATTAAGCAAGGAGTGGGCGACCACTCCTTAACTATTGTCCAAAGGAGTGAATATGGAAAAATATTTGAATGTTTTAATGCCAATTGCTACAGAACTAGGATTGGAAATTGTAGAAGCGAATCTTGTGAGTCGCGATTTATTGGAGTTAAGTATATCACGCTTGGACTTTGGTACAACGGATCTTGATACAGTACGCTTGGCTGCTGAGAAATTTGGCGAAGCAGTTAATTTTGATATCGGTTTGGATGTGGGGTCTGCGGGAGCGGAACGCTTGGTAAGACCTGAGCATTACCACTCTTTGTTAGATCAATATATTTTAATTAAGTTTAAGAATCCAATTAAAAATGCTGATTATGTTGAAGGCCTTGTGCTGGAATTGTCTGATAGTGCGATTCGCATTTCATATCGACAAATGCATGCCACCAAAGAAATTGAAATCGATTTAGAAAATATCGACTATCTGCGTTTAGCAGTGAAAGTTTAAGGAGAATATGAATGAATATTAATAATGTAGTATTGGCGATGCAAGAGATTGAAAAAGATCGTAATATTTCAAAAGAAGTTATCATCGATGCACTTGAAGACTCTTTGATTAAAGCTTACAGACGTCAAATCAACGTTCCAGATGCTTTGGTAGATGTTGAAATTGACCCTGAGACAGCTGAAATGAGATTATTTCACAAATTTTTAGTGGTTGATGAAGTAACGGATGATGAATTAGAAGTAGACGTTGAGGAAATAAAAGAAAAAAATGACACGCTTGAAGTTGGGGACTATTATAAAGTAGAACAACCTATCGCTGATTTGGGTCGCGCAGCAGCAACACTTGCTAAAAATGTGATCAAACAAAAAATTAGAGAAGCTGAAAAACAAGGTGTGTATGACGAATATATTGATCAACTTGGCGAAATGATTATGGCTATGGTTGAATCAGTTGAAGAGAAATTTGTCGTTGTTAATCTTGGTAAATCACTTGCAGTGATGCCAAAAGCAGCACAAATTGAAGGTGAGTACTACCGTGAAGGACAAACTCTTAAAGTTGTCATCACAGAAGTAAACCGTGACACAAAGGGTGCTCAAATATTAGTATCTCGTGCAGATGCAATGTTAGTGCGTCGATTGTTTGAAACTGAAGTGCCTGAAATATTTGATGGTCAAGTTGAAATTAAAGCCATTGCTCGTGAAGCGGGAGATCGTACTAAAGTTGCGGTTTACTCTCATGACTCAGACATTGATGCTATTGGTGCTTGCATTGGACCCCGCGGTTCAAGAGTTCAAGCCATCATTGAAGAATTAAAAGGTGAAAAAATTGATATCTTCGAATGGTCAGAAGATATGATAGAGCTTATTAAAAATGCATTGGCTCCTGCAGAAATATTAGCAGTATTCCCAAATGAATCTCAAAAAGGTCTCATGGTTATTGTAGAAGACAATCAGTTGTCCTTGGCAATTGGTAAAAGAGGTAAGAATGCTCGATTGGCTGTTCGTTTAACGAAACAACGCATCGACATTAAGTCCGAGTCTGATGCAAAAGAAATGAACTTGGATTTTGTTGCTCTAATGGCTGCTTACCAAGCAGAAATCAATGCAGAGAACGTGGTTGAGGAAGCAATTGAAACGGTGGAAACACAAGAAACAGCTGAAGAGATTGTAGAAATTGTTGAAGCTGCGGAAGAAGAAACAATAGAAATTGCTGAATCTGATCCAATTATTGAGACTGTTGAAGAAACACTTGTTGAGCCTGAAACAGTTGAAGAAGAAACAGTCAAAATTGATCGTAAAGATATTTTCAGACCTCGTACAGAGTATGTTTCTAAATTTGAAGCACTTGCAAATGCATCAAAACAACAAACACCAGCGGGTACATCATACAAACGCCGTCCAAAATATGGCGAACGTGAAAAAACAGAACCAGTGAATACAGCTGAACTTCTAAAAGAAATGGATTATGAAATTGTTCCTGAATATTCTGAAGAAGAACTTGAACAAATTCGTCTAAGAGAAGAAAAAGAAGAGAGCTCATGGATTGAAGATGAAATTGATTTCGATGAGTTTGATGAATTCTACGACGTTGAGTAATCCCTTGAAGGAGATAAGATGAAGAAAATACCGATGAGAAAGTGTGTTGTCACACAAACTCAACATCCAAAAAATGAATTAATTCGGGTGGTCTTAAGTCCTGAAAACGAAATATGCATTGACCCTTCAGGAAAAATGAATGGTCGTGGTGCTTATCTTCAAAAAGATCTTGAAGTTATAGAGAAAGCAAAAAAAAATAAATCATTGGATCGTGCCTTAAAAGCAAAAATTCCAGATGAAATATTTGAGAGTTTAATAACATATGTACGATAAACAAAGATTTCTATCAGCCCTTGGCTTGATGAAGCGCGCCGGTAAATTAGTTTACGGTGATGACCTAATGCCTTCAATTACTAAGAATAAAATTCGAATGGTAGTGTTGGCTCATGATACGAGCGATAGAAGTAAGAAACAAATTACAGATAAGGCTGCTTTCTATGGAGTGGAAGTCATAGAATTTCCTTCCCGAGAAGACTTATCTATAGCAATAGGCATGCATAACCGCACAGCGGTTGGTATTGCTGATCATGGATTTATCAAGATGTTAAAATCTTGCAAAGTAGAAAAAGAAGAGGTGACGCAATATGAGTAATAAACGTAGAGGAAGAAATAAAAGACAAGGAAATAAAAATAGAGGTAAGCGTACAGAAGAGGTGTTTACACCAAAAAATGACGTCGTAGTTACAGAAATTGAGTATAGCGAAGGTATTTCAGTAGAAGAGTTAGCGAAATTAATCAACAAATCTCCTGCAGATATCATTAAGTTATTATTCATGATGGGTAAAATGGTTACCATCAATACTAATATTGATGATGAAACCATTGAACTTATCTGTATGGAATTTGAAATTGAAGCAACTAAAGTTGACGCTCCAGAAGTTGTTGACACATTGACTCTTGCTGATGATGAAGCAGAACTTGAAACTAATTTAGTTGCAAGACCTGCTATTGTTACTATTATGGGTCACGTTGACCATGGTAAAACTACGACTTTAGATACAATCAGAAAATCTGATGTTGTTACTGGAGAACATGGTGGGATTACACAACATATCGGTGCATACCAAATTAAATACAATGATAAAAAGATTACATTCTTAGATACACCAGGTCACGAGGCCTTTACAGCAATGCGTGCTCGTGGAGCCAGTGTCACTGATATTGTTATCGTAGTTGTTGCTGCAGATGATGGTGTCATGCCACAAACAAGAGAAGCGGTTGACCATGCAAAAGCTGCAGGCGTTCCTTTAATTGTTGCAATCAACAAAATCGATAAACCAAACACAAACTTTGACAGAATTTATTCTGAATTTGCTGACCTTGGTGTTATGACTGAAGAATGGGGTGGAGAAACCGCATTCGTTAAGATTTCAGCTAAAACAGGAGAAGGTATCGATAATCTATTGGATACCGTATTACTTGCAACTGAACTTGAAGAGTTAACAGCAAACCCAAATCGTTTAGCATTTGGTAGTGTTATTGAAGCCAAACTTGATAAGAGCCGTGGCCCAGTAGCTACACTACTCATTCAAAAAGGAACTTTAAAACAAGGGGATCCAGTCGTAGTAGGAACAACGTTCGGTCGAGTTCGTAAAATGACAGATCATCTTGGAAATGAACTTCTTGAAGCACTTCCATCAACACCAGTTGAAATTATTGGTTTACATGATGTACCAGTTGCAGGAGATATGTTTAGAGCTTTCCCTGATGAAAAGAGTTCTCGTGCAGTTGCTGATAAACGAAGCATTGCAAGAGTTGAAACTGAAAGAAGTCAATCTTCAGCTTTAAGTTTAGATGATTTATCTCAACAAATTGCTGATGGTGACATTCAAGAAATTAATGTTATTTTAAAAACAGATGTACAAGGTTCTGCGGAAGCAGTTAAAGCATCATTTGAAAAAATTGATGTCCAAGACATTCGTATTAACGTAATACGCGCTACTGTTGGTGGAATCACTGAAAACGACATTATGTTAGCAAGTGCTTCAAATGCCATCATTATTGGGTTTAATATCCGTCCTACAGCTGCTATTCGTAAAAAAGCTGAAGACACAGGTGTTGAATTGCGTCTTTACAATATTATCTATAAAGCAATCGAAGCCATGGAAGCTGCCATGAAGGGGATGCTTGCTCCTGTCTTTGAAGAAGTCATTCACGGACAAGCGGAAGTGCGCGAACTTTATAAAGTATCTAAAGTGGGTACTATTGCAGGTTGTATGGTTACTGACGGAAAAATGGTCAGAGAATCAAGCATTCGTTTAATCAGAGACAGCATTGTTGTTTATGAAGGAAACATGAGTACTTTAAAACGTTTCCAAGATGATGTTAAAGAAGTTGCTAAAGGTTTCGAATGTGGAATCACAATCGCAAACTTCAATGATCTTAGAGAAGGGGACACCATCGAATCATTCGGTGAAGTCCAAGTGGAGGCAAAATAATGTCAGTTAAAAAAGAACGTATCGAGTCAATTATTAAAAAAGAATTGGCACCAATTATCATTCGTTTGAATGATCCAAGTTTGAAATTTGTGAGTGTAACTGACGTTACAGTTACAAATGACTTATCTTTTGCTTATATCTATGTAAGTTTTTTAGATGAAAAAGATAAAGAAAAAGGCATCATCGCTTTGACTAAAGCAAAAGGGATGTTACGTACTGAAATCAGTAAAACATTGTCTACACGCCGTTCACCAGAACTCATCATCAAATTGGATGAGTCTATCGAACAAGGAAATATAATCGAAAACATTCTTTCAGAAATAAAGAAAGAAGAAACTGAATAAATTTAAAAAAGGGAGCCAATTGTGGCTTCCTATTTTTACCTTTAGTTTTAATTCGATTCATTGTATAATAAACATAGAAATGAGGCTTATATGGACGGAATACTGTTAATTAATAAACCGCAGAATATGACATCGTTTGATGTTGTCGCAAGAGTAAGACGCATTATGAATGCAAAAGTTGGACATGCTGGAACCTTAGATCCTATGGCGAGCGGTGTGCTTGTTTTGGCTCTTAACAAAGCAACCAAAGCTCTAAATTATTTAGGATTAGAAGATAAGACTTATCTGGCCACTCTCACTTTGGGAAAAACTTATCATACGGGTGATGTTTGGGGAGATCTTGTTGAAGAAAAAGTAATACAATCTTTTGATGAAGAAACTCTTTTAGAAGTCCTTGACAGTTTCAAAGGAAGAAGTGAACAAAGAGTACCCAAGGTCAGTGCAAAAAAAATAGATGGAAAGCGTTCATATGATTATGTTTTTGAACAACAAGAAGTCAAACAACTTTACACCAACATTGAGATTGATCAAATAAACCTAATTTCTTATGATAATCAAACTATCACATTTACGGCATCAGTCTCTAATGGGACTTACATCCGCACTTTATGTGAGGATATAGCTCAGAAACTGAATAACTTAGGTGCGATGTCAGCTTTAGAAAGAACAAGCGTTGGTCCTTATACTTTGGACGATTGTATCCGACTTGAAGATTTAGAATTATCAAGTAAATATATTAAAACAAAAGATGCAATTCGCGTTCATACAATTCATGATTCAAGTTTAGAAGAAAAAGTAATGAACGGAAAAAGGATTCAACTTGATACTGAAGAGGATCAAGTATTCATTGATGCAGGATCATATTATGCAATATATGAAAGAGAACAGGACACTCAGTTTAAATCTGTTAGGGGGCTATGGTAATGCAAGTCATCAAAATTGATCCGCTAAATTTAAAGCTAGAAGAATTAAAACCAATCGCAGCTTGTATTGGTTATTTTGATGGCTTACATTTAGGCCACCAAACACTTTTTAACGAAACATTTAAAATCGCTAAAGAAAAAAACACTTCTTCTGCTCTCATTACGTTTGAACCAGATCCATGGATGGTTTTAAATGATAAATCAAAAGTTAAACATATCACACCACTGAAAACAAAAATACAAATTGCTGCAGATATGGGATTCGATTGTTTTCTTATATTAAATTTCACAAAAGAATTTTCTAAGTTCTCTCCTGAAGACTTTATCGATCTAATTCTAAATAAAGTCCATTTGAAATATTTAGTATGTGGCAGTGATTTTAAGTTTGCTTATAAAGGTCAAGGAAATGTTGAATTTTTACAAGCTTATGACAATAAAGATTTCGAAGTCCATGCCATCGAAATTAATACTCTTGATTCTGAAAAAATAGGCACCACCAAAATTACTCAATTAATTTTAAATGGAGAAATTGAACAGGCCAATAAAATGCTTGGAAGAGCCTATGAAATCTCAGGTGAAGTTATTCATGGAAAGAAACAAGGAAGGAAAATTGGGTTTCCTACCGCAAATATGGAGCTCAGTTCTGAACTCATCATTCCAAAAAAAGGTATATATGCAGGCTATACCTTTATTAATGGAGAAAAATACCAATCGGTACTGAACATAGGATACAACCCCACATTCAATACCAATGATTATTTAAGTGTCGAGGTTTTTATTTTAGATTTTGAAGGTGATTTATATGGTCAGAATTTAAAACAAACATTTTGCTATCGTTTAAGAGATGAGCTTAAGTTTAATAGTGTTGATTCACTCATCGAGCAAATGAATCAAGATGTATTGAATGCTAGAATTCTTTTGAAAGGATGAATGAATTGAGTACACAATCAATTGCTTTAAGATTATTTTTATCTATGATTTTTTCTGCAGTGATAGGCTTAGAACGAGAGAAAAATCATTCTAATGCTGGTTTGAAAACACATACTATAGTTGGGATTTCTGCCACAATCATCGCTTTAATACAGTCTCAAATAATTATACATACACTTGATCTTGCAAGATCAGGACTGGACATCAATGCTGTTATTCGAAGTGACCCAGCCCGATTAATTACAGGTGTTGTTTCGGGAATTGGATTTTTAGGTGCAGGTACGATAGTTGTTACCAAAAGAAATGTTTCAGGTCTCACCACTGCTGCTTCTATTTGGTCTGTCGCAGCGATTGGCTTGGCAACTGGAATGGGTTATCTTGAAATAGCAATTTTAGGATTCATATTTCTTCTGATTACTTTACTCATTCTTAAACGTTTCTCAAGTTTAAATGCACCTCAAAGGATTATTATTAAATATTTAGGTGGACCTGTAGTTAGAGATGAAGTGCTTGATGTATTTAAAAAGCTTAATTTTAAAGCAAATGCACAAAAGTATGATATAGAATTACACCATGATGAAAGAGTTTTTGTGAGTGTATTTGAAATTGCTAATTTTAATGATGATGATTTTTCTGCATTAGTTGATGACCTGACAAAAAACAATTCTATTGTGTCAGTACAAACCACGAATATTTAATAGGGGAGAATGTCTATGTTATCTAAAAGATCTGTTGTTTCAAACTTAAAAAAGAATGTTAATGAATTTGTCAAAGGTGATCTCATTAATTTTATTTTAATCAATCAGGATATTAAGTTTTCTGATCTTGCTTTCGTTCTTGATTTAGAAAGTTTGACCTTGTCTTTCTCTTTGAATACGCAGTTTGATTTTGAAAAAACTAAATTAATTTATGGAAGCGAAATTGATTTAAGTATAAATCATCCTAAATATTGGCATTACCAGGATGTATCAATTTGTGATGTGATTAATGAAGAACATTATGAAACTTATTTCTTAGGTAGAGAATTCGAACTTTTAACAATCATTAAAACTCAAATATCTTTATTCACCAGTGGAAGAATGTATCGAAAGCTTCCAAAGGATAAGTCTTTTTCAATGAGTCTTTTGCTATTGGAACCTTATACCAAATATATATTAGTTTAGGCTGATTTACTTTTGTTTCGTTTTTTTTTCTGTTATAATAAAGCAAGTAGGTGATAAATATGTCAAATGAAAATGTATTAATTCAAGGTGAAAACGTTGGCTTAGGCCAAATCGTTGTCGCAAACAGTGTTGTCCACCATATTGTAATGATCGCTGTGGATGAAAGTGATTATGTATTTTTAGATGAGCCAGTGAAAAAATCACTTGTTATCAAAAATACAGGTAAAAATCTTAATATAGATTTAAAAGTCAGAATTCAATATGGAAAAGATGTTGAACGTACTTGTGCAAAATTGCAAGAAGAACTACAAAGAAATATTGAATTGATGATCGATTATCCGGACACAATAATTAATATTACAGTGGTTGGTTTTAAATTTAAGTAGAAGCAGACATCTGCTTCTTTTAGTGTGGAGGATACATTATGTCACGTTATAATGAAAGAAAAAATGCAATGATTGCTGTATACATGTTCTTATTAAATCAACAAAGTATGGCAGAAATTATAGAAGATAATAAATTTATCGCGTCTGTAAGTGAATTTATTGAACCATTTGATTTAAAAGATGAGATGCTAGAGGCTGTCAGCCGTGTTGAAACTCGTTTTGACATCTATGTTAGAGCAATGGATCAAACTTTGGATAAATGGCGTTTTGAACGTTTGGGTTACATTGAACAAGCTATTTTATTGTTGGCCTGTGCTGAACTCGAGATGGGTTATCAAGACAGAGTAATTATCGTAAACGAAGCCATTCGTCTATCTAAAGAATTTTGTGATTATGACTCATTTAAATTGGTCAATGGCGTATTAGATGCCATATGATCAAAGCAATATCTGTCAGTGAATTTGTTGCTAATTTAAAACAAGTCATCGATTCAGATGAATCTTTTCAAAATGTCGCACTTGTGGGTGAGTTGTCTAATTTCAACGCACACCGAAGTGGACATTTTTATTTTACCCTAAAGGATAAAAATAGCAGAATTTCATGTGTCATGTTTAAGTTTAGATCAAGTTCTGTCATATTTAAACCCAAAGATGGAGACCAAGTCATCATCGTCGGCAAATTAAGTGTTTTTGAATCCAGTGGTTCAGTTCAAATTTATGCGGATAAGATGATGCTTGATGGTTTGGGTGATTTACATGTTCAATTTGAACGTCTAAAAAAAGAATATTTGGATAAAGGATATTTTAATATAGAGCACAAATTGCCATTTCCTAATTATCCGCAAAATATCGCAGTCATTACTGGTCCCAATTCTGCTGCATATGCTGATATACACCGAACATTAAATGAAAGATGGCCTGTTGCACAAATTCAAGATTTCCTCTCAGCGGTTCAAGGTGTCGAATCCGCGCCAATGCTTGTAAAACAAATCCAAGAAGCAAACAAGGCGGGGGTCGATCTCATCATTCTGGCAAGAGGCGGGGGTTCAATTGAAGACTTGTGGTCATTTAATGATCCTAAAGTTATTGATGCAGTGTTTAACTCTAATGTCCCTATAGTGAGTGGTGTGGGCCACGAATCAGACACAACACTTGTTGACTATGTAAGTGATTATAGA
This sequence comes from uncultured Erysipelothrix sp., assembly GCA_965365985.1. Classification (GTDB taxonomy): domain Bacteria; phylum Bacillota_I; class Bacilli_A; order Erysipelotrichales; family Erysipelotrichaceae; genus Erysipelothrix. The sequence continues at coordinate 23,107 of CBDUDQ010000001.1, forward strand.
GCAGCAACACCTACTGCCGCGGCTGTACACGTAACTCCGGACCAGAATGAACTCAAAAAAGAACTTCAAAAATATAAAAATAAGATATATCTATCAATGATTCAACATTATAGAACAGAAAAAGAACGTTTAAACAATACCTTAAAGAGTTCATATTTGGGAAACCCATTAGAATACATTAATCTTAAGATTCAAAAGCTGGATTATTTGCAAAATAGGATTACTTATCATATTAATCGATTCGATCTTTATAAAAAAGATATGCATCAATTTGAACTTAGAACCAGCATGATTCTGTTAAACAGATTGGAACTTGAAAAAAGACAAGTGTCACTTTTAGAACAACGTTTGTATGATGGTTTGTTGGGGACCCTTAACTTGAAAAAGAGAGAATTTACAGATATAATTAAGTTATTGAATTTACTATCGCCTTTAGAAATTATGTCTAGAGGCTACACTTTATCATATAAGGATGGCATTTTAATTAAAACGATAGAAAACATAGAAATAGATGATTTATTAGAAATAAAATATAAAGATGGATCTTTATTAACACGGGTTGAAAAGAGGAAACCAGATGAAAAATGAATTTAATTTTGACGAAGCGATGTCTCGTTTGACACTCATCGCTGATGCATTAGAAAAGGATGATATTGCACTGGACAAAGCAATATTACTTTTTGAAGAAGGATTGGATTTATCGAAAAAATGTCAAGATCAACTTGGTGTTTACGAAGAAAAAGTAAAAACCTTGGTACAGAAACACTCAGGTCAAAGCAATGATTAAGCTTATTGAAGATGGGATTGAATCAGCACTAAGCAATTATCAAGGCATTGTTAAAGATGCGATGGCTTACTCAATTAATTCTAATGGTAAGCGTACTCGACCTAAAATGCTCCTATCTTTATTAAACGATTTGGGTGGAAATGTTGAAGAAGGAATCCATGCTGCAGTTGCACTCGAAATGGTACATACTTATTCTCTTGTGCATGATGATTTACCTGCCATGGATAACGATGATTTTAGACGACATAAACCAACAAATCATAAAGTTTACGGAGAAAACATGGCTATTTTAGCTGGTGATGGTTTGCTAAGTGCAAGTATGAATGAGTTGATTAAGTCAAAATTAGATCCAAAGATCGTGGTTGCTTTAGTTGAAGTTTTGAGCAGACATGCTGGTGCTCAAGGCATGATACTAGGCCAGGAAATTGACATTCAAAATGATTTCCACTCATTCGAGGAATTGACAAAATCTTACCAATTAAAAACTGGTTGTTTATTTGCTGCTGCATTAGAAATGGCTGTGCTTATTGCTGGAAGACCACAATTACAAAACTCAATGAGAGATTTAGCCTATAAAATTGGTATCGCATTTCAGTATCAAGATGATATTTTAGAAATAGAAAACGGATTTGAATTAATGGGTAAATCAGGAGACTCAGATACCCTTAAGGATAAAAAAACAATCGTTAGTTTTCTTGGAATCGATGAAGCAAACAAACTTACCAAAGACATGTTTGATGATTTCTCAATAGAACTTGAAAAGTATCCAAGCTTAAAACTCTTACTCAATGAACTCTTAAATCGAAAATTCTAGGGGGTACAAATGAACACAGATCTCAGTATGATGAGTGTCAAAGAATTAGAAGTACTTTCAAATGAAATCGCTGTATTTTTAAGTGAGAAAACAGCGGTAGATGTAGAAACAATCATGAGAAACATATCTGTCCTTGAAATTACCTTGGCGTTGCACAAGGTTTTTGATATTGGTAAAGATGCACTTATTTTTGATGATGGAAAACAAAGTCTGGTACATCAAATCATTACAGGTCGATCAAACCAACTTAAATTACGTTCAAAAACTAATATGTACTTGGATAGCTCTCATAAATCAGACTTTTATCAAGGTGGAAAAATTGGTGAGGGATTGGCTTTTGGTTTAGCTCATGCACTTTTAAATGAACACAGTACTTTCGTAGTTTTGGATGATTATTCTTTAAATTACGGTACGACTTATGAAGCTTTATTACAAATATCAAAGTTAAAACCTGATTTAGTGATTGTTCTTATTGATGAACAACAATCATTACTGCGTCATTATAGTACAATGGATACCGCAATCAAGTCTGTTAGGATTTCTAAAGTTTATACGGAACTTAAAAAAGACATGAAGTTTGTTCTGGATTCTAATCCATTATCCAGACCCATTTTGTCGACTTTATCTAGAGTACGCGACGTCTTAAAAGAAACAGTTTTAGAACCCACGATATTCACCCAGTTTGGCATCGATTACCATGGACCTATTGACGGACAAAATTTAAATGATTTAACAAAAATATTTGAACTGTCAAAAAAATTCCAAGGTCCTAATATTATTCATGTTCAAACAAGGGTAAAAGAAAAGAAACAAAGAAAATTAGTGTTTCCTGCATTTAAAACAGATTCTGATAGACCAGAATCATACGCAGATTATATAGAAACTTTAGACTCAGTCTTATCATTGCATGATGACATCATTTTAATAAATGATGCCCATTTAACATCTGATCAATACAAAGAATTTATGTTTTTATATCCTGATCAATATCATACAACTTCAGGTTCTGTACAAATCATGGTATCAATGATATCTGCTCTTATTAGAAACGGTAAGAAGGGTGTAATTTCTCTATCATCTCGTTTGGCCCCTGACATATTGATGCCTTTAAATAATCAATTTGATCTAAAAAATTTGCCAATCACGGTTATCATTCGAGATTGTGGTTTATCAAGCTCTAAAGATCCTATGAATCATGGCATCCATGATTTTGTTTTAGCCAACAATTCACCTAATATTTCGATCGTTATGGGGAAAGATATGAATGAAGCAGCTTATCTTTTAGAAGAAGCATTAAACTCTCAAACTTTAACAATTCTTCGAATCCCTAATGCTTCAGAAAAAATAAACATTGAACAGCTCAATTCTAAAGATATTTGGGATGAAATCATTCCAGTTAAAAAGGATTCAAAAGGGGTCATTATCAGTTTTGGACCTTCTATCAAACAATTCCAAAGAAAAATTGAGATTAACGATTTGGATATCTCTTTAATTAATGCTAGATCTGTTAATACAGTGGATGACATCATTCTAAAAAAAATATATGATTACAAGCTTGATGTGCTTATTTATAATTGTGAAGGGCGATTTGATTTACTTTCACATAGCATATTTAAGTTCTTTGCTCATCACGGTATGAGTTTAAATATTAAAGTATTAAATATAGAAACAGTTGATTTAGAATATGCTTCTAAAGATTTAAAAAATGCATTCCATTTAGGTGTGGATGATGCACTAAAGTATTTCACCTAAACGAAGAGAGGTACTCACATGATAAACAACATCCATATTCATAACTTCGTCTTAATCAAAGATATTTTTATTGAACTTTCTGATCAATTTAATGTTTTTACTGGAGAAACAGGGGCTGGTAAATCACTGCTGGTCGATGCGCTTAATTTTGTGAGTGGGGGTCGCAGCTCTGCAAAAATAGTAGGACCTCATGATTCTAAAGCCCGCGTAGAAATTAGCTTCAGCTTACCTCAAGATAAACCAATCATAATTGAATTAATCGAGCAAGGATACATTGAACCTGATGATCAGGTCATCATCTCTCGTGAGATGTTCAGTGATGGCAAAAATATGTGTCGGTTTAATGGTAGAAGTGTTACTTTATCTTTTGTGAGAACTTTTGTTGAGAGTGTTTTAGATGTTCACTCACAGCACGAAACCCAATACCTATTAAAAGATAGCAACCATTTGGCTCTATTGGATTCTTTTATTAGTTTAGATCTAAGCCATTATCAAAATGAATATCGAATATACCTAGAATTTCAAAAAAAATATGAAAACTTAAAAGTTTCTAAATTTAGTGAATTGGCTATTAAAAAAGCGAAAGAGAACTTGGAGAGAATAGAGTCTCTTGATCCAAGCTTAGATGATTTTGAATCAATTACTAAAGAAATTCAAACCTTAGAAAGATTTGATGAATTTAAACAAGCATTTAAAGAAATACACAAGCATATGAATGAAGGTTTGGGTGTTGTTGGAAATCTATACGAAGTTAAAGAAATCATGCGTACTTTTGAGGATTCTCTATTAGAAACCGAAATTAATGATCTATATTTTCGTATTGAAGATCTCGAAAGAGATTTAAGATCAAGATCAAATGATTTATCTTTTGATGAATATGAGTTCAATGCGCTTCAAAATAGATCGATGGAGTATAATAAATTTATTAGACAATATGGCAGCATTGAAGAAACTCTTGAAGAAAAACAACATTTATTGACTACGATTCATCAGGCTGAAAATTTCGAAGAAGTTTTAGAAGATGCTTTATTAGCACTGAGCGCACAAAAGAAAATAGCTCAAGAAGCAGCAGCGGTTCTTCACCAAAAAAGAGACAAAGGAAGATTAGAACTTAATCTTCTGATAACCAGTGAATTAAAAGATTTAATGTTGACACAAGCACAATTCAATATAAACCTTAGCAATAAAGATTTGGGTTCTACTGGTATGGACTCAGTTTATTTTGAAGTCAGCATGAATAAGGGTATGGCACTAGAACCTTTATCTGAAGTAGCGAGTGGCGGAGAGTTGAGCCGTCTGATGCTTGCTTTAAAAGTTATCTTCTCTCAAGTTCATGGTACTAATGTATTAGTATTTGACGAAATTGATACAGGAGTTTCTGGGCGAGTCGGTTTAATGATGGGTGCAAAAATGAAATCTTTGTCTAAAAAGGCACAAGTTTTAACCATTACCCATCTGCCATCAGTTGCGGTTTGTGCAGATTATCATTACCTCATATCAAAAGCTCACGGGGATGATCAAACGATCACATCGGTTACGCTAATAGATGGCCAAAAGAGAGTTGAACATTTGGCAATGATCATGAGTAGTTCAAATTCTGAAGCTTCCATGAAAGCTGCGGCAGAACTGCTTTTAGAAGGGCAGGCGATTTAGTGGCAGTAATATTTCATATTGATATCAATGCTTTTTATGCTTCAGCACATATCTTATACCAACCAGAACTGGCAAATAAACCTTTGGTTGTTTGTTCCAATAGACGGGGTTCAGTTGTTACAACTGCATCATATGAAGCCCGTGCTTTTGGAATTGAGTCGGCAATGCCATTATCACAAGCTAAGAAACTTTGTGATCACTTAGAAGTTGTTGACGTTGATTTCGAATTATATTCTGAGTTATCGGGTCGCTTTATTGACATCATCAGGACATTTTCACCTTATGTGCAGCAGGCAAGTATTGATGAGTGTTATGTCGATGTCACTCTGGCCATAAAACAGTTTGCAAAACCGCTTGATTTGGCCATCAAAATACAACAAGCGGTGCTTGAAGAATTGAGGCTTCCAATTTCTATAGGTGTTGCACCTAATAAGTTTCTCGCCAAAATGGCTTCAGATATGCGCAAACCTCAAGGGGTCACTGTGCTTAGGATACGTGAAGTCGAAGAAAAACTTTGGCCTCTTGATATCGCTCTTATGCACGGTGTAGGTCAAAAAACAGTTCCTAAATTGAGGGCATTATCCATCAATACTATCGGTGATTTGGCCAGTAAAGATGCGTATAATCTAAAACATGTGTTGGGTAATAATTCTGAACGATTTATTGATAAAGCAAATGGGATTGATTTATCTCCAATCGTACTGGATTCAGCAGCTAAGAGTGTAGGACAGTCAAAAACTTTTCCGCTTGGTATGAGTGAACTAGAGGAAATTATTCAAGCTTTAGAAACTGAGATAAAAGAAGTATCGTCTCGATTAAAGAAAAATGATGTTGTGGGTCGTACAGTTTCTTTTTCAATTCGTTTGGAAAACTATCTTACAGCGACGCGTTCGGTGACGCTAGAAAATGCGACTTCAGATCCCAAAGAAATATTTGAGCGTGTCATGGACCTTTATGATGAGTTTGACGGGGTTTCTCCTGTTGTTTTCCTATCGGTCAGTATGAGTAATTTAATTGATAAAGAACAAGCTATTGAACAAATCAACATTTTCGAAGACAGCAACGCAAATACTATTAATGAAATGATCGCAACTTTAAATAAAAAGATTAAAGGTGGTAATTTTAAAACACCCCGAGATTTATTGAACGAAGGAAAATCGTGAAAGAACATAAAGATGCTTTTATTTATTCTATACAGTATATCAATCCTTTAAGTGATGCCAGTGTTTCTAACTATTCAAGCGACTTGGATCAATACATTCTTTATTTACAAGATAATAAAATAAATACAATAAGAGATGTTGATTATCAAGTTATCACACAATATATAAATTTCTTAAAGAAAGATTATGAGTTTAACAGTATTGCCAGGAAAGTAGTTTCTCTAAGACAGTTTCATCAGTATTGCTTTAGACAAAAGATTACAGAGTATGATACCAGTGACTTTATTTCATTAAAAACAAGTTCGAAGCGTCTTATCCAAACAATGAGTCTTGAAGAACTAACGAAGATGCTTAATTTTGAAGTTGAAACTGGTAAAGGTCTCTTAGATAAAACTTTAATTATGGTCATTGCAAGGTGTGGGCTTAGGGTTAGTGAGGCTTGTAATTTGAAGTTCAATCAAGTTCATTTTGAAGAAGGTTTAATAAGAGTGGTCGGTAAGGGGAATAAGGAACGTTTAATACCCATCCATAAAGATGCTTTATTCTTCTTAAATTCTTATATCAAAGATGTGAGACCTTCTTTCATAAAAAAGCCGAGCAATTATATATTTATTACGCAGCGATCTAATCAAGTATCACGACAATATGTTCATACTATGATAAAATTAAGGGGTCAAGATGCAGGTCTTAACCACAATTATTCAGCGCATACACTAAGGCATAGTTTTGCGACACTATTATTGGAGGCGTCTGTAGATTTGAGGGTGATTCAGGAACTTTTAGGACATGCTGATATCAGCACAACTCAAATTTACTTACATGTAAATAAAGAAACACTAAAAAGAGAGTACGATCATTTTATGCCAAATGGTTTTGCTTCAAAGGGAGAAGAAGAAAATGAATAAATATAATAGAATTATAACAATTGTTATGGATTCAGTTGGAGCTGGTGCAGCTCATGATGCTGAAAAATTCGGTGACTTGGGTTCAGATACTCTTGGGCACACCGCTGAGGCCGTAGGTGGCGTTAGTTTACCAAACCTTGAGCTATTAGGCTTAGGAAATTTACATACCGTAGAAGGCGTTAAAGAGGTTAAAGAACCTAAAGCATATTACACTAAAATGGTGGAGGCTTCTAATGGTAAAGATACCATGACAGGTCACTGGGAAATGATGGGATTATATATTGAAAAACCATTTATAACTTTTACCGAAACTGGTTTTCCTAAAGAATTATTAGATGAATTATCTGAACGTACAGGTTATGACATCATTGGTAACAAATCAGCTTCTGGGACGGAAATTCTTGAAGAGCTTGGTGAAGAACATATGAAGACAAAAGCGATGATTGTATATACTTCAGCAGACTCTGTTTTACAAATCGCTGCACATGAAGATGTCTTTGGAATCGAAGAATTATATCGTGTATGTGAGATTGCTCGTGAACTGACAATGAAAGATGAATGGAAAGTAGGGCGCGTTATTGCAAGACCATTCTTAGGAACAGGTAAAGGACACTTTAAACGTACTTCTAACCGTCATGATTATGCTCTAAAACCTTTTGCCAAAACAACTTTAGATTCATTAAAAGATGCTGGTAAAGATGTAATTTCTGTAGGGAAAATCTCAGATATATTTGATGGAGAAGGCATTACAGAATCTCATAGAAGTAAATCTAACTTTGATGGTATGGAACAAACCATAGATATTGTTAAAAATAAGGACTTTGATGGTTTCATGTTTGTAAATTTAGTAGATTTTGATGCACTTTGGGGTCATAGACGTAATCCTCAAGGATATGCAGACCAATTGGAAGAATTTGATAAACAACTTGGAGAATTGCTTCCATTAATTAAAGAAGATGACTTATTAATCATTACAGCAGACCATGGTAACGATCCAACAGCACCAGGGACTGATCATACTCGTGAAGAAGTTCCAACATTCTTCTATTCACCATCACTCAAAGGTTATGGCTTCATTGAGAAACCAGACACATTTGCTGATATTGCAGCAACAGTAGCTGATAACTTCAAAGTTGATATGCCTGAATACGGAAAATCACTATTAAGTAAATTACTATAATATAATTTTAAGAAGAGTGTCTAATTGGACATTCTTCTTTTTTATGATAAAGGGATACAAACCGAATTATAAACATTACATAATATACATTATGTGTAGTTGTTGATGTTTAACGATTTATTCGTAGATATTGATAAAGTATCATTTGGATCTTGAATTAAAAAGACCTCAGTTCCAGATTATTGGCACTAAGGTCTTTTTGTATATTAGATTAACGTTTTATTTTTTTCTTAACTATTGACATTAAATCATCAACTTCTGGTATATGAACCATGAGCATTACTATAAAGTATGCAAGTCCACCTGCAGGAATCGCAGCAAACATTCCCATTGTCCCACCAACAGTTTTGTGTACTAGATATACAACAACACCCATTATTAAAGCGGCTGCTGAAATTTTAGCATTATCAGCTAAGAATTGCTTTGTATTCATGCTTCCAATTTTCTTTCTTAAAGCTGCATATAAGATAATAACTGACACAATGGCTGATAGTGATGTTGCTAAAGCCAATCCGCCTATTCCCATATATTTAGAAAGAATAATATTTAAAATTATATTAATAATAACTTCTATTACACCACTACTAACAGGTGTGATTGAATCATGCATAGCATAGAATGTACGCACTAATATTTGTCTCATTCCAAAAGCAATCGTTCCAACTGTGTAGTAGAACAAAGCATCCGTGGTTCTTACAAGACCAATAGCTGATAGCTGACCTCGACCGTATAGTAACTGTACTACTGGACCAGATAAGACCATTAACCCAATTGCCGCAGGTATAATTAAGATATTAACTGTAGTTAATGTCTTTCTAACCGTAACTTTAAGCTCTTCTATTTGATTGTTTGCTGCTTGAGCTGCAAGAGAAGGATAAAGTACTGCAGATATTGATCCGACAAATATTCCAATGATTGAATCACTGATTCTTACTGCATAGTTTAAAGTAGCAATACCACCCTTTGCAATACTAGAAGCAATGTTTGTATCTATGATTCGATTGATTGAAGAAACAGAAGAACCAAATATAATTGGAGCTGCCATTTGAACCATAGATTTAAGGTTTTCATCATGAATGTTAATCCCATATTTATGACGATATTTATTGTTATAAGATACGTAAACAACAAGTAAAGTTTGAACAATGATTGATGCCAGTACGCCATAAGCCATCATAATTGGTTTATCCATTATTGATGAAGCGAAAATTGTACTGATTACGATCACATTCATCATCAAACCACCAACAACAGTAACCAAGAATTGTTTTTTAATTTGTAAAAAACCTTCTAATATAGATTTGGTAGATAGGAATAAAACAGAGAATATTGAAACCTGAACAAATCTTGATGCCAATTCAATTGTAGGTTTATCAAAACCACTCGCAAAAATTCTAACCAATTCGTCTGAGAATATAAAGCCAAATATAGCCAACACCAATGAGATTACCATCAGTATATTTAAAACATTGCTAAGATAAGTATTTGCCTCTTCTTCACTTTTTTTGGCAAGCATTTTCGAGTATATTGGTATGAAAGTAGTAACCAATCCCGCTGCCACAACACCGAAGATAACATTTGGAATGTTTGAAGATATAATATATGCATCTGCATACATGCTATCCCCATAATATTGTGATAATATCAATTCCCTTGCGATTCCGAAAAATTTCGAGAATATCGTCCCCATTAATAATATTATTGTGTTCTTTTTCATAAAATCTCCTAATTTCTGTTTATAGAGTCTTTATATATTTTACACTAATATTATTAAAATACAAGAAACACCACAAGAAACCATAATTCATTTTGACAAAGCTGTGTAAAGAAAATTATAAAGTTGACTCTCTTTCCATAAACTTAAGTGAGCATCTGTAATTGATTGTTTATTAATATATCTTATCCGTGTATTTATTTTATTTACTTTTACTCTGATGCATAGATTTGAACTTCTATTTTTACTATTCTTAACAGAATAACACGCATCATATATTCCAGGAATTTTTGTATTTACATTGTTTGTATAGACGTTGATTTTTTTGCTTATATCTTTATCAATGACATCGTAAGCTTTCGCATAGGAATAGGGATTAAAAAGAGTATATTGATCAATTTCGACATCATTAGCTGAGATGATTGGTGCGGCAATTGAAATGACATCTATACTTAATGGTTTACCAAGAAAAGTAACAAAGGTCCCTGGAACATATATAAATTGACTGGATTGATGACTACCCTCACCAACCCTTCTCCTTAAATTATTACATCCTAAGTCTTTAACCAATACTTTGTAATAAGATACAAGACCAAGATACATCTCTTTTCCCAATATATTTTGATAAAGGGTGTTCGGTTCATGGTAAGCTCGATTATTGTATCCTAAAGAGCAATTTGTACCTAGATTGATTTGATTGCTCGGTGAAGATATGTTTGGTTTGGGCGTTGCTACAAGTGCATCATGATAAACACTAAATTGGCTTAAGTTAAAATTTGAGTTGATATGTATTTCCCTATCATTATATTTTTTTTGTAAGGACTTTTCCTCAAAATAAAATAAAGGACTTCTCAACTTTAAATTTGTTTGTTTTGTATGAATACCAATATAGAGATGATAGGAATGCCCTTCCTTTAATGATGTAAGGTTTATACTTGTTTTGAAACCAACATTTTTATAGCTGTAGTTACAGCGACTGTTATTAGTTTCATTTGGTTTACATGATGAATATCTTCTATCAATCATAATTTCACTGAGATCATGATTGATGAGTTCTGTATTATAGTATTTATGGTCTGATGCGCTTTCTAGAAATACTGTGAAATTATGAGTAGAAATATCTTTTAAATTTTGGTTTCTATTCACCAATCCCCACCCTTCAATATGTAAATAGTCATCTTCTATGGCCATCTTCGTTATTTCATAATTGAAAAGACTCCGGTCGTTGATGGTTGTATATTCATTATATAACGTACTGGTATTTACAAAGCTCATAAACAAAACGCTTAAAGATATTATTAATTTAATAAAAATCACCCCTACTTTAAAGTATGAGTGATTATATTAATTTCCTATTTAATATTTGAATAAACTTGAAGAGAATCAGATTTCAGACTTACTGATGCAGTTTTATGATTGCCAGCAAACTCCCCATCAATATTCCATGCGATGTCTTTGGCATTCGTAACCTTGATTGATTTACTTTGGAAAATAACAAAACATTCATCTTCATAGTTTTGTTTGATTAACCCGTTAATAATGAGTCTAAACTCTTTAACATTTTTTGGCTTTTTGATTAAAAGCACTTCAAATAAGCCATCTCCTAAATCAACCCAATCACCATTAAAATGAATGATTGTGCCTACAGTTTTTGTATTGGTAAAACTTCCAAAAATAAATTCACCGGAAAAATTCTTTTCTTTAGATTCTATTTCTAAGTCGTAAGATTTTATTCTTCTAAATGATAAGAAACCAAATAAAACATATGCACTGAAACCAAGGTAATTTTTCAGTTTTTGCGGGGTCTTATAGGTTATCTCTGTGAAATTTCCAAATGATAAGGCATAAGTAAATACCTTATCTTCATTAAAGAGTCCGTAATCCAAACTGATCAAATTGTCCGGTTTTGCAAGTTGTAATGATTTGCTTAAATCATTACTTATGTTTAAATTTGAGGCTATTTCGTTTGAAGTGCCTAATGGCAGTATCTGTAGGGGGACTTTGATATTTAATTCATGCATCGCATGAATGACTTGAGACACTGTACCATCCCCCCCACCGACCATAATATAATCAAATTCTAAGTCTATTTTTGAAAGAATATCGTTCGGCCCCAGATCAGCTTCTGTTAAAAATAAATGATATGGGATTTTTTCGTCTTTAAAATAATTTAAAACTTGAGCTAATTCGTCATCTTTTGAAACACCTGCTTTTGGGTTATATATAATAATGGCTGTTTTCATGTAAATCCTCCGGTTATAGTTACCTATTTATTTAGGTATGGCAAGGAATGTCTTTTGCCTTCAACAAAATCATATTGTATCATTTTAAAATCTTCAATAATTTGTTTATTTGTATCATCTAAGTCTTTTTCAGTTAATATTTTATTTTCTACTAAGTAATTTTTCGACTGTCCTGGAATTATGCTTGAACTGAGTTCATCTCGTAGAGCATCCAACCATGTAAGTTTAACAGAAGCTGCTTTATTGGTTAGACTTGAAACACTCATGGAAGAAATGTTTGCATTTAATTTAGAAGTCGTTTCGAAATTTTTGTAAATAAAATAGTCTGTAGCGTATAAATCGAATGGACTGTCATTAATTTCAAGTAAAGAGCTGTATATCCCTGGAAGATGATCACCATAATAAACAAGAATTATCTTCTTATCTAAGGTGTCAATTTCTTTAATAAGTTGTTCAATTGCTTTATCTGATTTTTGTATGCCATAAATATAATTTTTTAAGTTTTTTTCCAATAACATTCCTTTTTCAACTTCAAACTCCTCATATTGATCATCATATTTATTAGAGTATGGTGAATGATTTTGCATTGTGCTTACATGGATGAATTGGGACTCATCCTTTTTTAAATGTTTCATAATTTCTTTAAATGTAGACTCATCTGAGACATAATCACTGTCGTCTAATTTCTCTTGATAAGTCATGTCATCGACAAAGTATACTTCATCAAATCCGAAATTTTCATACACCGCCTCTCTGTTAAAGAGTCTTGGAGTATATGAATGAATGGCAATTGACTTAGATTCTAGATTGTTCTTTTTAAATTTATCAACGAAACTTGGAAATCCTGGAACATCTGCAACAAAGTTATTAAAAGGTAAAGCTGTATTGGAATTCATATATTGAAGTGAAAAACCAGTTAGGACTTCAAATTCTGTATTTGCAGTATTTCCGCCATAAGTTGGTACAATCATTTGTCCATACATGTATTTATCTTCAGGATTTTGAATGTATGGAAGAATTTTTTCATCAAGTGTGACTCCTTTAACACGACTGGGATCACTGAGGGATTCTGATAATATGTATACAACCGAAATATCCTGATAATCTTCATGATTCATTTCTTTATTTTTATTATCGGCAATAATTTGATATTTATTGATAATGGATTCAACAGTCTTTTTAGAATACTTTTTGGGTTCAATCATATTTTTACTGCTTACTTTGGAAATAAATCCTGGAATGAAACCATTTTCTCTATAAATATCTAAAGTTTCTTCATGCTCACTGAAATTTAGGTTCTCGAAGGTAGTTTGTACTAAACTCCCCTCTCTTTCAAATTGTCCAAAACTAAAAAAAACCATGATAGAAACACTTAATATTAAAGCTTGCGTTCTAATACGAAAAGGAATATAAACTGAGAGCTTTGTTTGTTCTTTTTTCTTAACCAGATAAATCAATAAAAAGATAAAAGTTATTATAAAAAAAAGAAACAAAATTAAATAAACAGGTTCGATTAATCTTAAAAGTGAAGGAATGGATTTAAGAAATCCAAAATCATCGGGTACAATTGGTTCTTTTCTGAATTTTATTTTCAAGAAATTTGATAATGATAATAAAATACTTATAAAAATTGAAACGAGTAAGCTGATGTTTTCCCTTTTAAATAATGATAAAAGTGTGATGTTGATTAAGAAGATAAAGAATGTACTCAATAAAAACAAAGGCATCGATATTAAAAACTTTACGAGTTCGAATCTGCCAAGACTCAAGTATAGTAATAAATTACTAAAAACAGCAGAAATAAAGAGTCGGATCATTGGTTTTTTATTAATGAACATATTTTTCAATCATATCACCTCACAATCAATATTATATCATATTCTTACAATGTCATAGTTTGCTATGAACTACTAAATATTGCAAATAGCATGCTTAAGTTTTATTGATTACCAAACACAATAGAGATTTTTTAAAAACTTTGTGATATAAGGACATCTTTCTCACTAAGTGTTCATTATTTTTAACTTATTGTTATGAATTTGAATAATAAATAAGCAATCTTTGTGAAGATGCGATGTAATGTTAACAAATGAAATGTCAGTATTGGTATAATTAAATCGTCAAGGAGGACTTTATATGAAAATTGTAGTTATAGGATGTACACATGCAGGAACTTCAGCAGTAAAAGCAATACTAAAAGAAGCACCAAAAGCAGAAGTAGTGGTATTTGAAAGAAATGATAACGTTTCGTTTTTATCTTGTGGAATCGCCCTTTATGTGGGAGAAGTCGTTAAAAATGCTCAAGAGCTTTTTTATTCAAGTCCAGAAGAACTTACTCAACTGGGAGCTCAGATTAATATGGAGCACAATGTCACGAAAGTTGATGATGTCAATAAAGTTGTGACTGTCGTTAATCTACTTACCAATGAAGAAAGAACTGAAACTTACGATAAACTTGTTTTAACAACAGGCTCATGGCCAATTGAACCACCGATTCCTGGTGTTAAGGCAGAGAATATTTTATTGTGCAAAAACTATAATCAAGCACAGGAAATTATTGCTAAAAAAGATAAAGCACAAAAAATTGTCATCGTTGGAGGTGGCTATATCGGAATCGAACTTGTAGAAGCTTTCTGTGAAACAGGTAAAGATGTAACTTTAATTGATGGTTTGGATCGCATATTAAATAAATATTTAGATCCTGAATTTACAGATATTCTTGAAAAAGATTTACAAGAACGTGGTGTTACTTTGGCCTTAAGTCAAACTGTTCAATCATTCCAAGCTGATGAAAATGGAAATGTTAAATCAGTCACTACACCAGATCATGTATTTGAAGCAGATATGGTCATCATGTGTGTTGGGTTTAGACCTAGCAACGAATTGATGAAAGACAAAATTGATATGCTTCCTAATGGAGCAATAAAGGTTAATGATTACATGCAAACATCAAATCCAGATATTTACGCTGCTGGTGATAACGTTGCTGTTCACTACAACCCTACAGGAGACCACTCTTATATCCCATTGGCTACCAATGCAGTAAGAATGGGTACTTTAGTTGGAAAGAATATTCTATCCAACAAGGTTGCTTATCGTGGGACACAAGGTACATCAGGTCTTTATCTTTTTGGATTTAACATTGGTTCTACTGGAGTCACTGTTAATTCAGCACCCGTATTTGGTATGGACGTCAAGTCAGTTGTTTTAGAAGATAATTTCAGACCTGAATTTATGCCTACTACAGAAAAAGTATTGATGAAACTAGTCTATGATGCAAAAACTAAGGTTATTGTTGGTGGTCAATTGATGTCTAAGTATGATATCACTCAATCTGCAAACACACTTTCTTTAGCAGTTCAAAATAAAATGACGATTGAAGATCTCGCTTACGTTGACTTCTTTTTCCAACCTCATTTTGATAGACCATGGAACTATTTAAATTTATTAGCACAAGCTGCTGTTGATCAAGAATCAAATAATTAAATTTAAGAATAATAAGAAAAAAACAGCTTATGGAATTTATCCATAAGCTGTTTTTTATTGATTCACCGCATACATTGTGAAGGTACCTTTGTTGACACATTTATCTTTATCATCAAAAATATCAACATTAATTACTGTAATTTTGTGCGTTCTAGAAATCACAGTGGCTTTTGCAACTAAATAACCTGACTTCACTGCTGACATATAATTTATGTTCGCATTTAAAGTAACATAAGAAATTCCATTTGATCTAGCTGCGATTCCTGCAGCACAATCGGCCAATGAAAAGTATAATCCGCCATGAGCATATTTATACATGTTCAATGATTTGGTATCAATATTTACTTTTGTTTCTGAATAATCAAGATTATCTACTAATACTTCTATGCCATTATGGGCCATAAACATGTTTTCTTGATTCATTCTAAATCCCCTTTGTTTTCATATAAATTACAAATAAACTTTACTTGAGATTCAATAGCATAACCAGCATCAGCAAGCTCTTGATTTCTACTGAATCGTTTGTAATTTTGTGTATCTTCAAATTTTTTAACCCATAAAGCGTTATTTCCTAAGGGCAATATATGTACTAAGTCTGTGATCTTAACATTTTTATCAACGGTGTCTGCACAAAGAATATTTATACCATTACATTGAGCCTCAACCAATACAAATGGCAAGCCTTCAAAATTTGATGGCAGTAAGAAATGATCAAACACAGATAACAGTGAAGGAATGTTATTTAAGACCCCTAAAAACTTCACCTTCTCCTTAAGACCTAATTTTATCACTTGTTCTTTTGTTTCCTCTAAAAGTTCACCATCTCCTACAAGCAGTAAAACTGAATTAGGAGTGTCTTTTTGTATTTGATTAAAAATTTCAATCAGTTCTAGATGGTTTTTTTGATAAACAAATCGACCTACATGACCAAATACTAATTCACCTTTGAGTCCCAAGTCTTTTTTTAGTGATATTCTAACTTTTTCGTTATACAAATATTTGTTTGTATCGATAGCATTTTTTATGATGACAAATGGCAATTCTCCATAAAGAAACTCTCCAGCAAGTTGTGAGCAAGAGAATAATTCTGTCGCATATAACGGAATTTTTTTCTTAGCTCTTTCGCCTATCATAATTTTTAATTTACTGTTTGTGTAATGTTCACTTGCATGTGAGTGAGATATCCTGTGTTGTACATCGAATTTCTTAGCTATTTCTAATAGGGGACCGTTCATCGCATTTAGATGAGAATGAACAACGTCATATTGCCCCTCTCTCATGATTTTCTCTAATGCCTGTTGGTTTTTTATTGGATTTTTACTTTTAATTGGAACAGAAAATAATTTACATCCCAAATCTTTAATTTCTTGGTCATATATACCTGGTTTGTCACCGTGGACGACCACATCAACTTCAAACTTATCATAATCTATATGATTCAGAAGATTCATGATAAAAGCTTCAGTACCACCACGCATCATACTGCCACCATGTACTTGTAATACTTTAGTTTTTTTCATATTTTTCATACACTTTCATATAATTGGCTATCATGATATCATTTGTAAATTTAAGTGCGTGATCTCGTAGATCTGCAGATTTTTTTAATTTCTTCTTCACTACAAGATCAATAGATTCTTTAAGAAGGTCGATGTCTCCAGATTTGACGACCATTCCAACTTTTTCATTGACCAATTCAGGTACTGCTGTTTTATCATAAACAACGACCGGTGTTCCGCAAGCCAATGATTCAATTGTAGTCAGTCCCATTGTTTCCTCATAAGATAGATTCAAGTACACATCCGCATTAGAATAATAATTTACCAATTCTTCAACATTACTGGTTCGCTCTATTCCAATAATGCCTTTAGGCATGTCCTCTACTTGCTTAGATGACAAGCCAATAAGGGTTATCTCATATCGATCATCTAATATACTTCTTAACAAAACAAAATCTTCCAGTCCTTTTCGTTTTTCCCAAATGTTTGCGACACCAAGTATCTGAATTTTCTCTTGGTGATTTGTTTGTTCAGTGGGTTTGAAGGTGTTTTCTTTGATTCCATTATATATGGTGTCTATTGAATGTTTATTCATGAAAGTTGTATGGGTCAATTCATTAAGCCAATTAGAGACTGTAATAATTTTAAGATGATTCGAAGAAGAAAAAAGTTCTTTTTTCCATTTAAAGTTTTGTTTTTGATGTAAACCGAACTGATTATACGGATACTCATGAGTATCTTTGCATACGACACAGCCTTTGTTCCATATATCACAACCCGAATAATCAAAATATGCACTGCTCCCACTGAAAGACCAGCAATCATGTAAAGTCCACATTAATTCGATATCTGTACTATTTAAATATTTAAATAACATTTTAACATTCAAATAGTAACCGTGAAGATTGTGTAAATGTATGACATCTGGTTTACTTTTTTTAATATATTCAATGAGTTTTTTTGTTTGAATCGAAGAATGGAGTCCATGTCTTCCAAGCATTCTTGACATGGCATAATGAATTGCAAAGCCAAATTGATTACCAAAGTAAAAACTCGAATCGTCTGCAATTTTGTTTCTTCCATACGCCACACTTACTTCGTGTCCTCTTTTAATTAATCCATCAGAAAGATCACGGACAATTTTGCCCGTGCTCCCATAATCAATAACTGAATTAATAAAGAGTACTTTCATTATTTTTTCCAAACATTTCTGTTGATATAATCTGTATAAGATAAGATAATTCTCAAGACTTTTTCAGAAACGTTTGGCATAGAGTAGTCAGAAACTTCTCTTAATGTATCTGGTTTTTGAGTTTCTAGTATAGCAAGTGCCTGCATGATGCGTTCTTTTTCAAGTCCTACCATCATTACACTGGCTTCTTCCATTGCTTCAGGTCTTTCATGTGCTTCTCGAAGATTGACTGCATTGAATTTCAAGATTGATGATTCTTCACTGATGGTACCACTATCGCTCAGTGTTGCTTTAGAGTGCATTTGAAGTTTAACATAATCATTAAATCCAAGTGGTTTTAATATTTCGACACGGTCATCAAAAGTAACATTTTTCTCTTTAATCATATTTAATGTTCTAGGGTGTGTGCTGACAATGACACGCATGTCGTAAACTCGAGCAATTTCATTCAGTGATTCTACGAGATTTAAAAAGTTTCTTTCTGAGTTGATGTTTTCATCTCGGTGAGCTGAAACAACGAAATATTCTGACTCTTTTAAATTCATACGACTTAGAATATCGTTATTGGCTAAATCTTCTTTTCTAGATTCAATTACTTCATACATTGGACTGCCTGTTTTGATTATGCGGTCTGCACTGAGACCCTCACGCAATAGGTATTCTCTTGCAATGTCAGAATAAGTTAAGTTAATGTCTGAGATGTGATCAACTATTTTTCGATTGGTTTCTTCAGGTACTCTTTGGTCAAAACATCTGTTCCCTGCTTCCATATGGAAGATAGGAATTTGCATACGTTTTGCGGCAATAGCACATAAGCATGAGTTTGTGTCACCCAATACTAGAAACGCATCGGGTTTCACTTCATTTAGAACTGGTTCGATTGCAATTAAAATATTACCAATAGTACCAATTGGTGCACCTGTTGCTGTGTTTAAAAAATAATCCGGTTTTTTTAGTTTGAAATCATTGAAGAAAATTTCATTGAGTTCATAATCGTAGTTTTGCCCAGTATGGACTAAAATATGTTCTATGGCTTCCGATTCCTCTAATATATTAATTACTGCTGACAAACGAATTATTTCCGGTCTTGTCCCCACTACTGTCATCACTTTTAATTTTTTCATGATATGCTCCTTAGTTTATTAATATTTAGTGTGTTGAAACTCTTTCTTCAACGGGTGGTGGTGTCATATAATCACCATAAAACTGTGTTAAATATGCATCATAATGTTTCAATACTGGAAACTCTCTATCTTCAAATTGCTTATTAACAAGACCCTCAAACACTTCTTTATCATGTATGCTCTTACCATAAAATGGTGAGGGTCCTTCTGATAAATTAGCGATTCTTTGTGTCTCTTGATTATTATATTGAGTCATTAATCGATGTCTTTTTTTAATGACATAGGGAGAAATAAAGTCAATTCTATGAAAGAACAGATTAAAAAATTCGACACTTTTCTTTGCCAATTTTTTAATACCTTTATCGTTAGGCCCTGCAACGACGAAATTCAAATATTTAATAATCTTGTTGTAAACATCAATTTGTTTTATTTGTTTTCTTCCTGCTTCTTCACCATCGACCAGATTGTCGAAAGGATAAAGATCGATCCAAATACCTTGATGAATTCGTCGATTTTTAGTGTAGTCTTGAACAAATTCATGATCGTGACTTCTAAGTTTAGCAAATTCTAAGATGTATTCTCGTTCTTTTTCATGTGTTTGATAAAAGAAATGATCGTGATTTAAATGTTTTTCGACAACGCTTGCGAAACGATCATAATCAGCACGTTTCATTGCAATATCAATGTCATCATCCCAAGGAATGAATCCTTGGTGTCTTATGGCGCCTAATAATGTGCCATCAATGAGACTGTAGTCGATATCTTCTAATTTACAAATACGATCAAACTCAATTAATATTTGATATAAATTTTCTTGATCTTGTTTCATAGCTCCCTCGCTAAACTTCTAAAGCATGTGTGTCAGGTATATTTGGATTAAAAACTTCATTGACCCACATAACTGTAATTAAATCTTCGGTTCCAGTATTGATGATATTATGAGTATATCCAGTTGGAATATCAACTACTTGCAATTTTTTTCCACTGACTTTATATTCAATAATTTCATTAGAAAATATCTCTCTAAATTGAATGAGTCCTTCACCACTTACAACTAAGAACTTTTCATTTTTAGAATGATGCCAATGTTGACCTTTGGTGATACCTGGTTTAGAAATGTTTACACTTACTTGACCACGATCTTCTGATTTTAAGAATTCTGTGAAACTGCCTCTGTCATCAACATTCATTTTTAAGTCATAAGAAAAATCTTCTGCAGGTAAAAATGAAAGATAAGTGCTATAGAGCTTAGAAACGAAGGGTTTACTCATATCAGGAACAAAAAGCGATTTTCTGGATTCTTTGAAAGAAGTGAGTAAATCAGCGATTTCGCCCAAATTAACGTCATACGATACGGGTACAGTGTATAAGTCATCAGAAACACACGTTCCTTGCCCCTCAACAGCTTTAGTCAGTTCGTGACATACATCGTCGATGTACATTAAATTCAACTCATGGTCGCGATTGTTAACTTGTATTTCGATGTTTCTAGAAATGTTATGACACCATGTAGCGATGACTGTATTGTAATTGGGTTGTGACCATTTACCGAACAAGTTCGAGAATCTGTATACATAAACTTTTGAATCATTTTCTTTAGCATGAGCTCTTAAAACATTTTCACCGGCTAGTTTGCTTTTGCCATAATCATTATCTAAGAGTGCTTGAATAGAACTCGAAACGATAATGGGTGATTTGTTATTGTTTGATTGTAGTGCTTCTACTAAAGTTTCTGAGAGTCCCATGTTGCCAGTGTAAAATTCACTGACATTTTGGGGTCTGTTAATTCCGGCAAGATGAACTACAAAATCACAATCTTTTGTTAGATCATTTAATTCACTTAAATCATTTTCTCGATCAAATCTTAAAATTTCATGATTGGCATCTTTTAAGTGTTCAATTAAATTTCTTCCTAAGAACCCTTCACTTCCAGTAACTAATATTTTCATTTTATAAATCCTTTCAACTCTTCTTTTATTTCATATAAGTCTAATAATTTCTCTTTAATCTCATCAATACTCAGTTGGTAAGTGTTGTGTGAATTATACTCAATTTCGTGTTCTTCCTCTAAACCTTTAACAAAATATTTAGCATAATTTAAATCGCGATTATCAATCGGGACTTTGAAATATTCTCCAAGATCTTCCGCTTTGGCGTACTCTTCTTTAGTAAGTAAGGTTTCGTAAACTTTTTCACCGTGTCGTGTACCAATAATACGTTTGCCTGTTTTACTTTGAGTTATTTCTAGAATCGCGTCCGCTAAATCGCCAACTGTACTAGCTGGTGATTTTTGAACAAAAATATCTCCTGATTGTGCATGTTCGAATGCAAATAATACAAGTTCAACAGCTTCATCCAAACTCATCAAGAATCGTGTCATATCAGGATTTGTTAAAGTTAATTCTTTACCTGCTTTGATTTGATCTAAGAACAATGGAATAACTGATCCGCGTGAAGCCATAACGTTTCCGTAACGTGTTCCACAAATAACAGTTCCTGTATTTTCGGCCATTCTTGCTTTCGCAACGAATGTTTTTTCCATCATTGCTTTAGAAATTCCCATAGCATTAATTGGATAAGCTGCTTTGTCTGTTGATAAACAAACCACACGTTTTACCCCTGCATCTATGGCAGCTTCTAAAACATTGTCAGTACCTAAAACATTTGTTTTCACTGCTTCGATTGGAAAGAACTCGCATGATGGCACTTGTTTAAGAGCAGCTGCGTGGAAAAGAAAGTCAACACCTCGCATAGCGTGTTTGAGTGAACTTGCATCTCTTACATCACCAATATAAAATTGAAGACGATCATCATTAAATTCCTTACGCATGTCATCTTGTTTTTTCTCATCTCTTGATAAGATTCTAATTTCTTTTAAACCTTCTTTAAGTAATCTTCTAACAACAGCATGACCAAATGAACCTGTACCGCCTGTAACTAATAATATTTTATCTTTAAACATGTTTTTCTCTCTTTTCTAGATGGTTTAATATTGTTTCTTTTGCAATACCAACCTCATAATTTTTGATTAAGAAATTGCGGGCATTTGAGCCCATTTTATTTCTCATTACCTTATCATCTCTTAACGCTTCGACTTTGTCAGTCCAATCCTTTGCATTTTTACTTAATACTGAAAAACCAAAAAGATTGTTTTTTGCAATTTCCCCTATATCTGTATTGGGATCGGTTGCACACAAGACTGGTTTTGATGCATCCATGTAGGATAAGAGTCTTTGTGGAAAATTTGGAATCGTAAATCGATAATCTAGGAATATAAGGCCAACATCACAAATTGAGGTCAAGTCTTGATATTCTTCAACCGGTAATGAGCCAAGATAAATTGTGTTGGTGATTTTATGTTCATTCATAAAATCAATTAAGTTATCTGTTTCAGCTCCCCCGCCGCATATGGCCAGTTGGACTCCTGATATTTGCTCTAACTTGAGTATGCATTTCTTTATGAAATCAATCCCTTGAGGTTTTCCCAAATTACCTCCATATAGCATAAGCATTTTGTCTTGTGCCAGTCCAAATGATTCTTTATTTCTAGTAGAAATTTGATTATCGGGACGAACTTTGATGGAATTTGCCAACACTTCTACTTTATTAACCGTATCAGGGTGATGCCTTGTTATAAATTCAAGATTAGCAGGTGACATTACACCGATGTAATCTGAAAGTTGATATACCTTCTTTTCCTTATTCTTAAATAATTTTGCAATGAATCCGTTGGGTCTCATAAGACCCAAATCAAACGCATTCTGAGGAAATATATCTTTGAGCATCAAGTATGTAAACGTGTTTTTTTCTTTAAAATATTGTATTGTTTTAACAAAAGTAATCGGAGGAGTCGAGTAGAGAACCATATCAAATTTTATATGAGATAAATGTTTTTTTATGGCTTTTAAATATAGTCCGTCGATGGTTAACGTAGCGATCCCTTTACTAACAAGATTTTTATTTTTAGATATGTTGCCAATTTTTATTCCTAAATAATGAATATCATCCTGAAGATAAAACTTTGATTCTTCATCGAATCTTTTTTCTAAT
The DNA here is from genome assembly GCA_965365985.1 of uncultured Erysipelothrix sp. Taxonomy (GTDB): domain Bacteria; phylum Bacillota_I; class Bacilli_A; order Erysipelotrichales; family Erysipelotrichaceae; genus Erysipelothrix. The sequence goes on from CBDUDQ010000001.1 coordinate 46,669, forward strand.
GCATAAGCACAATAAACTTCATTCTCAGCTTCCAATAAGGAATGCATCAAATCAAAGTAAATACTCGATGAGTGCATACCACTCGCAGTGGAGCTAATATATAATATTTTTTTCTTTTGATTAGTCTTCATCATCTTGGAACCCCTCAGTACTGTCCTTCTTAAAGAAAACTATAATAGTTTGCAACATCAACTTAATATCATTGAGGATTGAAAAGTTTTCAATATATTGAATATCCAAGAGTAATTTGCTTTTTGAATCCGTATTATATTTACCGAAAATTTGTGCATAACCAGTAAGACCAGCTTTGGCTTTGAGTCTATATTTGAATTCAGGCAAACGTTCTGTGATTTCTTTATTGAGTGCGACACTTTCTGGACGCGGTCCTACAATACTCATATCTCCCAAAAATATATTAAAAAGTTGTGGGAGTTCATCAACTCTAAATCTTCTTAGATTGTGACCAATATGCGTTATTCGAGTATCACCTACGCAAGCAGGTCTATCGCCACTGTTTTCTTTCATACTTCTAAATTTAACAATTTTGAAAACGCTGCCTTCGATGCTAACCCGTTCTTGAGTGAAGAACACTTCCCCGCCATCATCTAGTTTGATGAGAATGGCCACCAATATAAACACTGGAGAAAGAACTATGATTGCAAATGCTGATAAAATCATATCTAACAATCTTTTAAATAATGCTTGTCCGACACTTACTTTTATCGGTGAATATTCATACATAAGAACATCATCTATAACGAAGGGAGATTTTGAACCAAGAAACACATTATGAATTTCTGTATTATACATTAAATGGATGTTATTGATATAACAAAGTTCAAGGATATAAGCCAACTCTTCTGAGCTCAGATTTAATGCGACGATTTTAGTAATTTTGTTAAAATTAACATCAACTAAATTTGGATCATCCACTACATTTACCAATTCATATTGTTTTCGGTGTTTTTTTATAAAGTGAACAATCTTTTTTAAATATTCCGAATCACGATGTAAGATAATTGTCTTCTCAGGTTTATGTAGTTTAAAGAATAAGTCATTCCCAATGTATGTTCCAAAGTAAATTACAAGAGCCTGCATGACAATTACAGCAAAAAGAATCAACAAGTCGACACTAAAAAGGTTTGCATCGTGCACACCCATAATTTTTAAAACAATTAAAACAAGCACATCTGTAATAATTGCATTAATTAAAGTAGAGAAGACTACTGGTTTTGATTTTTTAATACCTATTTCAAAGTTTCCGTAAACTTGGTTTAAAAGCATGGTTCCCATTACGTATGCTGATGTTGTAATAATCAAAGTTCGAGTGAGACTGGTAAGTCCTTGATACCTCAAAGAATAAGCTCCCATAAATATCAAATAAAGTGCAATGTAAAATGTAATTTTATAAAAATATATAATCGTGTTTTTATATTTTAGTTTTAAGTTCATAAGTACCTCTTTGTTTCAATTCATTAATTCATAATACGAAAATTATAGCATATTTACAGTCTAAAGTATACTCAAGAAAGTAGCGTATAAGCGATCATAAGTCATTAAAAAAGGACCTTTAATCTTAGAAAGGTCCTTTTAATTTTTATTATTTTGTGATGCGTTGTCCTGTTTCCATTTGTTCAATTAATTGAGTGGCTCTGTTTACAGTTTGCATATTAGGTTCCATTACATATAATGCACGACCTGGCATAGAGAATGTGCTGCTAGATGTCGCTCCTGTACCTGTAACTTGAATATCGAGTATATCCCAAGGACTCATTGTTCGGAGTTGTTCTCTGATGATACTCTTGAAATCTCCCTCACCCATACTCATGATGAATACGCCATCAATTGCTGATAAGAAAGAAGGATAATTCTTAATAATTGCAGGACTCATTGCTTTATTAATAATTCCAGTTAAGACTGCTTGTTGGTTTTTAATTCGAGCATTATCTCCACCTGGTAATGTATAACGCTCACGAACAAAGTTTAAAGCCTGGGTTCCATTCATTGTATTGTTTCCAACTTTGAAACTTGTTCCACCAGCTGAGAAGTTATATTCTGAGTTTACGGAAATACCGCCTAATGAATCAACAATTTTTGTTAAAGAAGAAAAGTTCACTTTGACATAGAAATCTATATCAATCTTGAAAAGATTTTCTAAAGTTTTAACGGACTCACCCACGCCATAAATCCCAGCATGTGTTAGTTTATCTTTTTTACCTTTGGTACCCAATACAACATGATAGTCTCTAGGAATACTTGTCAGTAATACTTGATTTTCTTTTGGATTCACTGTCATCAACATGTTAACATCAGATCTTGATACAGCAGATACTGGCCCATAAGTGTCAAAACCACTGATGAATATTGTATAGGTATCTGAGTTTACATTTGGTTTCTCTTTACCTGAATTCTCATTACTTAAGTCTACTTTTACTTCGTATCCTAATTGATGAATGATTCTTGTATCTTCACTGAAAGTTTCAAATTCTTCCTCAATAAGAGGTCTTTGACCTTCAGAAATTAGGATGACAGATTCTTTGCCAGAGTATAGGGCACTAACCAATTCACTGTTTGACATATATTCTTGAGTTGTAAAGGTGTGTTTTAATTTAGTGTTAATATCATTGATAGTTTCATTGATATACTCACTATCTATATTCATATTCACACCCAAGTCAACATCCTTAATATCATTCACTTTGTTTGCTTTGTTATCTTTTAAAACCAATACAGAAATAACATGGGTGTCTGTATCTCCACCTGTTATATTTCCGGCAGCGGTATTAGTGATCGATGCGTAGTAAGATCCAGTAATGAGTGCAAGACTTAACAGAATACTCAAAACTTGAGAAGTACGTCTACCCTTTTGTTTTTTATTTAATAATAAATAAAGATACAATAAGTTGAAGATTGCGAATACAATCAAGACACTCATTAAATACATCGTCGGAAGTGAATTCAGTTTTAGTATTGAATACACGGCCACCGCACTACTTAGAAGCATAATCACCGCAATGGTAATGCTCAGTTTAAATGAATTGTTATTATTTTTGTTTTTCATAATTTCCCTCGCTTAATTTATAGCAATCTATATTATACCTCATTTTGATGACCTTGGGCTAGCTATTTCAAGTATGTGATAAATCACGAAACAAGGAATCAGCTTATAACAGAAACAGTACTGCCTTCTGGGGAACGTTCAACTCTAATTTGTTGGTCAATTCTGCTTTTTAGCTCCGGCACATGGGATATGATCCCGACCAAACGAGTACCCATTCCCAAACCACTCAGTGATTCAAGAGATTGGTTCAGTGACTGTTCATCTAAAGTACCAAATCCTTCGTCAATAAACATGGCATCTATGCTCACACCACCAGCGAACTCTTGGACTACTTCAGAAAGACCTAAAGCAAGACATAAAGATGCTTTAAACGATTCCCCTCCTGATAGTGATTTTACACTTCTTAATACACCGGTGTTGTGGTCAAAGACATCTAAGTCTAGACCTGTTTGGCCTCTTTTATTCATCGGTTCAATCTGTCTTCTTAATTCGTATCGATTGTCACTCATTACTCTAAAACGTTGGTTGGCAGCTTCAAGGACATATTCAAAATAAGCTGCTTGAACATATGTTTCAAATGATAACTTATGTTGGCCTCCCAAAGTCCCATCTGCACTTTTAGAAAGTGAGGATAAAAGATTAAATTCTTCAAGAGAACTTTCTTTGATGAAATTTAACTTACTAATCTGTTTTTGCTTATTTTCCAGATCATTTAGATATGCGTATGTCGTCATTTTATTTTGATTTAAATTGATTAAATATTCTTGTTTTTCTTTAATGACAAGCTCTAAATCTTTTGTATCTAAGATAGTAAAAAATTTTAAAGTTTTCTTCAGCTCCTCAATTCGATTCTCTAATACAGTTTTGTTCTTTTCATATGAATCCAACGCTTCTTTTAAAATAACTTCTTCTTGGCTACTGATAATCGAATTTTCATAGGACTCAATTGAATCAACATCATATTTTTCAAAAGCGTCCTTCATTAAAATTTCATCCATTTCGAATTTTATTTTTAATGAATCAGATTCTTTATTCAACCTCGATGAGTCATGTTGTTTTAAACTAAGTTCATTAACAATTTTTTCATAATTATCTTTAGTTACATTAAATTTATTTTTGTCTGATTTAAGCATCTCAGTCGCTTTTTCATAATATGATTTGGCTTCTTTTTCGCTTGGAAATGGAAATGATGCTTCGAGTTCTTTTGCTCTTTTTTCAAGATTTTCAATTATGACCAAAGTACGATCTTGAGAAGATCTTAGAGAAGTAATATTATTTTCCAAAACATTCAATGCCTTCATTTTATCTTCTTTTTTTGATAATGCGATATTTTTCTCTTCAATTTTCAAGACTTGATCATTCATCACTTTTTCATTACTGACAATTATATTGTTAAGCAATTTTAAAGTAGTCTCGAAATCTTCAAAGTCTATATCGGGAGATTGATTGATAGCGCTCTTAAGTAATGCTTCTAAAGTGTTTATTTCGTATTGATTTTTAAGAAGTGAATTGGATTCCTTCTCGCGTTGTTCACCTAAAACAGATAAGTCATCCTTAATTTTCTTTAAGGATTCTTTACTCTCAATTTCATCAGATAATTGAGCTGGTTTAGGATGATCTAAAGAACCGCAAACAGGACATTCTTGTTCATCTTTAAGAGTTTTTGCCAATAGTCCAGCTTGAGATAATAAAAAATTATTCTCAGATTCTTCAAAATTCTTACGCTTTAGTATGTATTGGTTATTCAATAGTTCAAAATCATTTTGAACTATTTTAAGTTCGTTTTTCTTTTGCTCTAAGTTATAATAATTTTCTTTGTAGGTTATTATTTGTGTGCGTTTTTGTTTTAAATTCGATATATTCAAATCTGTGTCTCTTAGATTTTCTTTGATTATCAAAATATCTTTGTCATAAGATTCCAAAACCTCTAATTCTTCAAACAGCCTTTGAGCATTCTTTTCATCTTCTACTTTTGATAATCGAATCTTTAATAATTCGTTTTTTGATGAGTTATAACTCTTAATAATTTCTCTGTGTAGATTATAAAATTCCATGTCGGAATTAAGTTTTGATATTTCAATACTGCGTTGCTCAAATAAATCGGATTTTTCTTTTAAATCAACATATACTTTTTCTAAGTCCAATATTCGTTTATTCATGATGGAAATCTCATTTTTGATATCTAAAATATTTTGTTTATTTTGGCTGAATATTACTTCGCTATTTTTATAATTATTGACCAGAGATTTAAGATTTCTTTCGAAATTAACGTGTTTGTTTAGTTTCTTTTTTTTAATTCCAAAATCATTTTCCATTAAAAGAAGTGTACCTAAATTTTCAGAATTTTCCTGGTAAGTTTTTATTTTAATGTTTTCTTGTTTTATATCACTTAAATCAGAAGATAATTTAGTGAGCATCTGGTTTGTGTTTTCTTCATCTTTTCTTAATGTTTCGAAAGTGTTTATGCTTATATTTTTTAAAGATATTAAACGTTCGGAAAAGGTTTCTTCTAGCATAAAATTGTCAGGGAAAACGATGTTTTTTTCAATCGTCAAAATATCTTGATCTACATTTTTTAATGTATCTCTAGATTCTTTAGTTTTCTCTTTTAATATCAATGTAAATTGTTCATATATCTCGGTGTTAAATATCTTTCTCAGAATTTCACCGCGTTCTTGACTGCTTGCATTGAGAACTTTTAAGAATTCTCCTTGCGCTACCATAACTATTTGTTTAAATTGGCTGGCATTGATGCCCAGTATCTCATCAACTTTATCATTCACATCACCTAAACGATCAATAATATGTCCATTTGGCATGGTAATTGATGCTTTAGTGCCTGATAGCGTCATGCCTTCTCCAACCTTTTTGGGTCTTTGGTAAGCTGGCGAGCGACTGATTGAGTATTCTTTACCTTTGTGAGTGAATACAAGTTCGACGAAAGTATCATGGTTCGCTGTCGCATAATCACTTCTCAAGGTTTCTATTTCTCTTGTCGACCCACTGACCTGACCATATAATGCGAACGTTAAAGCATCGAATATACTCGTCTTACCACTACCCGTATCACCACTGACTAAGAACAATCCATTCTGAAATTGATTGAAATCAATAAAAACAGTATTGGCAAATGGACCAAATGCAGAAATCGTCAAATTTTTAGGTTTCATTTTAGTTCCTCCAATATAGTATTGATGATTTTTCTTCCTTTTTCACCCAATTCATAAGCATTCATTTCAAAAAAGAATTCTTCAAATAAAACTTCTGGACTTTTATTAATTTTTTCTTCAGCAAAACGAATGTTTTGTTCGGTCTCCCCAAATGCATTTTTTCTCTTTAGCATCAGTGCATTAGGAAAAACATTTCTGATTCGAGGCATCAGGTCGTATATTTCACCCTCATCCATTAAATTTATTTGAATGATGTCCTCACTGTATGACATTTTAAGAATGGTATCTAAATCTTCTTCTATGATTCTCATTTCACGAAGACTTTGAATATCTTTTGTATACATTTCAACTTTATTCTTTTCTTTAAACTCAATAAAACTGTATTTCTTTGTATGATTCACTTCTGAGAACGAATATTTTAAAGGGGTTCCACTGTATCGAATGTGTTCAAAACCAATCTGTTGAGGTCTGTGAATGTGTCCAAGAGCAATATAATCAAATTTTTGATATTCTGTAATCTCAATTTCGTCCAAGCCCCCTACAGTAAGAAGTGACTCGGAATCAGATAATAGAATGGTTTGACCTCTGCTTATAAAAAACTGATGTGCTATCAGTACATTTCTTTCTGAATAGTCAAATTTTTCTTGATTCATCACATAGTTAAAAGCCGATTGATAATCGGATTCTTTGAAGTCTTCGTGTATATTTTTGACATTGGATGGTTTAATAAAAGGTAATAAATAGAAATTTATTTTACCCCACTGATCAAGCAATTCAACTTTTTCTATTTTGCCTTGATAATTCTTGGCAATATGAATGTTTTTTGATGCTAAAATTTTCGAACCAACCCCCAAACGTTCAGGTGAATCGTGATTGCCCGAAATAACCAGGACCACTATATCTAAGTAAGAAAGTTCAGTTATAAACCAATCCCATAACGAAAAACTTTCCGCACTGGGGTTGACTCTGTCATAAATGTCTCCTGCGATAATGAGAACTTCAACTTTTTCAGTGTTAAGTGTTTTTAGTATTTCTTTAAGCACAAATTCTTGATCTTCAAAAAACGAATACTCACCTAGTTTTCTTCCTAAGTGTAAATCTGCCAGATGCATCACTTTCATACAATTCGTCTCCCCCATCTTTTAAATTCATTTTAACACAGTTATCTTATTAAAACTTTGAATAGAAAAACGCGAGATTATATCTCGCGTCGACTCATAATTAACAATGATGGAAATTTAGGATTAAAATTACTTGATTTGGGTGGCAAAATTAAAGATTGATCAGACATTTCTATAAATGTTTCTTTTTTCATAGGGGCCACTTTAAAACTGATTTCATCTTCCGTAACTAAATAGTCCTGTTCTTTATAAGAAAGTTGAGTGGAATCATATTCATTAAACGCTTGAGAAATTACTTGCGTGGTAAGTCGGTATACATCATGATTTGAGAACAAATCATCATTCAGCTCAATGAGTTTAATGAAATATCTGTTCTTTTTGTAATTTATTTCAACATATCCAGACTTTAAAGGTCCTTGAGTGAATTCGAAGTTTTCTTTACAGTAATCCATACTAATACAAAAATCTTGTTTTGGAATCATAACTCTAGTAATAGCCTCAAGGTGAATGTCTTGCATTGAGGAAAGCGTTGTTAAGATGTCCGTTTTTTTACTGCTGAGTTTGGAAGCAGTATAACGGTGATGGCCATCAGCAATATAAAAATCTTTAATAGTAGAAAATGATTCCAGTAATGTATTCGCTTTATCTTCTTTATATACGTAGACATAATCTTCTTCATTCAGGTCATGTTTTATTGTGTATTTGTTATCAGAAATAATTTTTCTAAAATCAATTGTTTCCTTTGTTAAAAGAAGTATGGGGGCAGCTTCTGCATTATAATACTGGTAGTTATGAGTAATGCCCTGAACCGTATCCGGTATGACCATTTCGTGTGTTTTAATATTCGCATTGAGATCAATATGGCATACTAAAGAGTAGACACCGCTTAAAAAAGTTATGAACACAGCGTTTTTAATATTTAGAAGTGGATCATTTTTTAGTGTTTCTTTTTCGAGATTGCTTAAAAAAGTGGTGCGATTTGGAAAGTGTATCATTCCTTCTTCTATGTGCGCCAAATTTACATAATCATGTTTATATTGTTTTGATTTTAAATTCAAATAGGCATCTTGAATGGGTTTAAGATACATGTTCATCACTTAATATTAGATTTAAAGCATTCACAAGTTCATTATTTTCCTCTGGTGTTTTTACAGCTACTCGAATGTATTGTTTTTCGAACCCTTGTTTAGGACTCAAATCCTTGATTAAAATATTATAAGAATCTAAAATAGTTTCACACACATTAATAGATTGAATGTCATCAAGCAGTTCAAACATTATGTAGTTGGCTTGTGATGGATACACTTGAATTCTTTTAATTTCACTGAGTTTGTCTGACATATCTTTTCTTACATCGTAAAATTGAGTGAGTGCCTTTGAGAACTCTTTTTTATATTTTGCGGCAATCTGCATGTAAAACTCTCCAAATGAGTTAATGTTCCAAATCGAGACATCTTTTTTGATTTTAGAAACCAGTTCTCTATCTGAACTTGCCAAAATGCCCAGACGTACACCGGGTACACCATGAGATTTTGAGATGCTTTTGATTACGATAAGATTTGGATATTGTTCAAGAATTTCTTGTTCTAATAAGGTGCCATCCGATTCAAGGTTCATAAAGTCAATAAAAGATTCATCCAAAACGACAGTAATATTCTTTTTACTTGCCCATTGAACCAATTCTAAAGCTTCTTCTTTAATGATGTAGTTACCACTTGGATTGTCGGGATTAATTAATAATAAAGTATCAATATCTTTATCATTATAAAATTCTATTAAATCCTTTGCATCATAACGATAGTCTATGAGACTTGAGTCGAATATTACCCTTTTATCTTCAGTGAGTCTATTTGGATATTCTTCAAATGTAGGTGTGATGATCCCCATATTACCCTCAATTTGTGTCATTAAAGACTTGATAAGCTCTGATGCACCATTACCCACAACAATGCAGTCTGGATCTGTAAAGAAATATTTTGCGACTAAGGAAGTGTTAACGTTCAAGCCTGATGGATAGTCTCTCAATAATCTTTCGAAGTTATTGATCATCTCATCCATCAACATGGTATTAGGATAAAATGGATTAACCAAATAACAAAAGTCTTTGAGCCCTGGATATCTCCAGTAACCGCCGTACTTGGACATTATTTTAGTAAATTTAGATTTTTTATCACCAGCAAATAATACTTCTGCAATTTCTAAATCATTCACATCGTCTACTTCATACCATGTTTCCCCATCTAAGGGTAACGCCTTGAGTACTGGCTCATCAAGGTAAGCAATAACCTTGAGCACTTGTTCATAATATTCATTGTTTCCCATAGCCTTACAATACGCCTCTAAGAAAGGTACATAGTGACTGCTTGAAAATTCTTTTGAAAATTTGTAGATGTTAACAGTTTTATAGTATTGATTAACTTTTGAGTAGTCAAAATCTTTTTTAGAAATGAATGACTTAATGTTGTCTTGATCATCAATGGTCAAGACCGTACCATCCATCCAGGGTTCATGTTTCGCTACCAAAGCCAAACTGTCGTATTTAGCACTGAGAATCTTTCCAATAATTGACGGGTCGAAAATGAGATCCGATTCTAATAACAATGTATCTTCTAATAGAAGATACTCTTTTGCTTTATAAAGAGAGAAAATATTATTTGTAGTGTTATAAACATCGTTATAAACAAAAACGATTTCCGTTTTTATGTCTAATTCTTGAACAAATGTTTTTAATAATTCTCCTTCATAGCCTGTTACGATGACAATTCTACTTAGATTATGTTTATCTAGTGTACCAAGCATTCTTTCGATCATGGTTACACCATTAACTTTTACCATACATTTTGGAACGTCTCTTGTTAATTTTCCAAGTCGTGTCCCATTACCTGCTGCTAATATAATTGCTTGCATTGTAAGTCCTCCTAAATGATATGTTCATATTATACACTTTATCTTAAAAAATGAACAGTCCAGGAGTAAACAATAAAAAAAACGCTTTTCAGCGCTTTAATTATTTATTTTTTTGAATGTATTCTTCGTAAGTTCCTAAGTGATCTTCAATTGAACCATCTTTTTTAATTGAAATGACACGGTTGACTGTTGAATTTAAAAGTTGGTAGTCATGGGAGCTCATGATAAGCACACCCGGAAATTTAATCAGTGCATTGTTAAGTGCGGTAATTGATTCCATATCCAAATGGTTTGTTGGTTCATCAAGAATTAAAACGTTTGCTCCAGTGATCATCATTTTTGACATCATACAGCGAACTTTTTCCCCACCAGATAATACGTTAAGAGATTTTAATGCATCATCTCCTGAGAAAATCATTCTTCCCAAAAACCCACGAACAAATGATTCGTCTTTTTCATCAGAATATTGCATTAACCAATCAACAATGCGTTGCTTAGTTTTAAACTGATCGTCAAAATCTTTGTTAAAGTATCCTACTTGAGCTGAAGCACCCCATTGGATGGTTCCTGAATCAAGTGGCATTTTTTCTGCAAGTAAGTCAAAGAACAATGATTTTGCGCTTTCACTCTCACTGACAACAACAACTTTATCTTTATTTGATAGAGTGATTGATATATTATTTAAAACAGGTGTATCATCTTTAGAATATGTCGCGTCTTTAATTGATAAAACAGATTGCCCTAATTCGCGTTTAGGCTTAAAGTCAATGAATGGATACTTACGGTTTGATGGTTTCATATCTTCGACATTGATTTTTCCAAGTTGTTGTTTACGAGAGGTTGCTTGTTTTGATTTCGAAGCATTGGCACTAAATCGAGCAATAAAGTCTTGAAGTTCTTTAATTTTTTCTTCTTTTTTCTTGTTTGAATCTTTCATTTGACGAAGCATCAATTGACTGGATTCATACCAAAAATCATAGTTCCCTACAAACAATTGGATTTTACCAAAATCAATATCGGCAATATGTGTACATGTTTTATTTAAAAATGCACGGTCATGCGATACAAGAATAACAGTTGAATCAATGTTGATTAAAAATTCTTCCAACCAGTTAATGGCTTCTAAATCCAAGTGGTTAGTCGGCTCATCCAATAGTAAGATATCTGGATTACCAAATAAAGATTGTGCTAAAAGCACTTTTACTTTGTCACTGGCATCCATATCTTTCATTAAGATATCATGTAACTTGTTGTTGATACCCAAACCATTTAATAAGATTGCGGCGTCACTTTCAGCATTCCAGCCGTCCATATCTGCGAATTTTTCTTCAAGTTCCCCTGCTCTGATCCCATCGGCATCAGTAAAGTCACTTTTAGCATAAATTTCATCTTTTTCTTTCATGATTTTATACAAATCTGTATTTCCCATAATAACGGTCTCTAAAACACTGTATTCATCATAAGCAAAGTGATCTTGCTTTAAGAATGACAGACGTTTTCCGTTTTGAATAGAGATATTACCACTGCTTGGATCAATTTCTCCAGACAATAGTTTTAAAAATGTAGATTTACCTGCACCATTGGCCCCTATTACGCCATAGCAGTTGTTGTTTAAGAATGTAATGTTAACATCTTCAAATAGTGGAACCCCACTGAACATTAAAGATAAATTATTCGTACTGATCATAGTTTAACTCCTTCATCGTTAGAAATTTCATCAATCGTTATTATATCATGTTTAATGTAGAATAACATTCCAAAGAACGCATTCATTCATTAAATATGTGTGAATTTTATAATAATGCCATATCGCTTCTCGCAATATGGCATTATTGTCATATTTCTTCTTTAAAAAGTATAAAGTTATTATATATTTTAACTTCCAAACATCATTAAAATTACTCAGATAACCTGTATAAGATTAACACAGTCATTCACATTCATCAAGGATTTAAAATCCTTGCGGATACTTTTGACATTTATATGAGAGTTTAAAAATAATGATTTATTTGAAAAAAAAAACATCAGCCGAAGCTGATGTTCTCGCATAAATGACATCCGTGGAAGACATCGATTAGTGCTAAACCATTATAACAC
>CBDUDQ010000002.1:0-43266 GCA_965365985.1 uncultured Erysipelothrix sp.
GATATCACTACTTTAGAGGATGAGATCAAAAACAATCCTTATGTAAGGAAATTAACTTAAAAACAAGTTTGTAATGACTTGTTTTTTTTTCGTTTCTTTTCACTTTTTTTAACTTATATCAATATTTAGGAACAAATATATTATAAGACTATTTAATATTATGATAAGTATAGAAAAAGCATTTGATGAACTGTTACACGATGCAATAGAAAAAAAAGCGAGCGATATTCATTTTGACCTACATGTAGATAGTCATATAATTTTTAGAAGACATAAAAACCAAATTCATAAAAAGAATGACATAAATGGTATCAAACTTTACGAATATTTAAGATTCAAATCTAATTTTGATTTATCTAAAGGTAACTTACCTCAAACAGGATCATTTTCATATCTGATTCATGATAAAGATTATTTTATTCGTTTTGCTGCAATAGAAACAATAAGTAGGAAACATGGTGTATTAAGAATATTAAATATAAATCCAGTCGATTCATTTGAGGCTTCTATGCCATTAAAAACAAATCGTAATAAACTCATTAAAGCGAGTGAGGGAATGAGTGGTATTATCTTATTTTCTGGTGCAACAGGCAGTGGAAAAAGTACCACTATGTTTAATTTCACAAGAATATTCAGAGATAAAACCCTTTTTAGTTTAGAAAACCCTATTGAAAGACATTATTCTCATTTAGTACAAATGGAGGTAAACGAAACTAGAAGCTTCAACTTTCAAACGGGAGTAACTCAATTGTTAAGACATGATCCAGATGTCATAATTTTGGGTGAAGTAAGATCAGAAAATGATTTAAAACAATGTATTCGATGTGGTTTATCAGGGCATTTAGTATTGGCCAGTGTTCATTCAGGTTCTATTCAACAAACACTCAATAGGCTTTTAGATTTAGGGGCAAATCCATATGATTTAACACAAAGTCTCAAAGCGATAGTTCACCAGGAGATGATTTATAGTCAAGAAGATATTAAAATTAAATATACCATTGAATCCAATCAAGAAATTAAAGAACGTATTGCATCGCAGTACAATGTTAAAAGAAGCGGATAAGGTTCATGAGTATTTAAAGTTGGGCATTCCTTTTGATCATTTAGAATTGAATATCGACTTCAGTGAATATTTGAATATATTATTTAAAGAATCATATTTAAATTTGAAATCAATTATGAGTGATTTTGATGCGTTCCAATTTTTAATGAGTCATCATAAATTTAAGAAAAGATTACTTCTAGAAATAATTAAAGAAAATTCTTATTCTTTACTATTGATTGTAATCAGTTATTTCTTATCATGGTTTTTTATTTTATTTTTTTCTCCCAATGTTATTTCTTTGGTAAAAGATTTTGGTGTTTCTTTTGATTCTATTTTGATATACCAATATGTTGTGAGCTCTTTTTTAGCAATCTTTCATCTTTTTATTATTTTAATCTGTTTTTTATTTTTCTTACTTCAGTTCAAGGATTTGAAAACAGTCTTATTTATCATCACAAATAGTAAAGTTACAAGCTTAAAAACTTATGTATCTTATAGGTTTGCTTTAATGTTATTGCTTTTTTTAGAAGCGGGAATTAAGACTCAATCCCTAATACAAATTATGCGAACGCATGGACTGGGAGATTTATCAAAATGGGTTGCTTATCACATTCAGGAATCTTTAGACCAAGGAGAAGACTTGAGAACCAGCTTTAAAAAAAGTTTTATAGATAAAAATTTAGGTCATTTTATATCACTAGGTGTGATAGAACAAAATCTTGAAAGTGCGCTCAAGAAATATTTGATTCTAGCTCAGTTCGAGATGGAATACATGATTAAAAATATTTCACGTGCTTTAAAACTCTTATCATTTTTGATTATTATCGTTCTTTTATCTCTATTTTATCTTGTTTTATATTATCCCTTGGGGATTATGGAGGCGCTATGAAAAAAGGTTTTACTTTAATAGAAATGGTTTTGGTTATGTCAGTGATTGTAATTATTTTTTTACTCACACTTCCAAATATACAAAAGACTTTGTCAGTGGTAAATAATAAAGCATGTGATGCTCAATTAAAGGTTGTTGATGCTGCCATTCTACAGTTTCAACTCGAACACGACAGAATTCCATCTTCTATAAATGATTTGGTGGAAAACAAATATCTAAGTCAAAGACAAGAAAGGTGTGGAGATGGTAAAACTATTAGGGTTCAAAATGGACAAGCTGTGCAGCAATGACGGCTTTAGTTTAGTTGAATCAATCTTAATAGTTTTCATTATCTCAATGCTCTCATTGCTATTTATCACACCCTTTATAAGAGTAAATCAAATAGAAGTTTCTTCACTTTTAACTTATCAAGTGATTGCGATGAGGGATTTGAAGAGAAAAGAATTTGATCATGAATTGTGGTTTAACGAAAATGGCAATATTAATCGTGCACAAACAAAGAAAATTGATAACAAAGCTTGTGTTTTTAACCTTGGATTTGGAAGGTTTTCCTGTGAATAATAAAGGTTCAAACATAATTGATGTTATTATATCGCTTTTCATATTAATTTTAGTTATTCATCTAATGGTAACTTTACTTGAGTAGAAAAGGATTCACACTCATTGAGATGGTCATTGTTTTGATGTTCATTCCAGTAATACTTTCTTTAACACTCTCTTTATTAGGTTTGATGAAAAAGACAATTCCAGATGTTATAACTCAGGAGGATGTTTTTAACTTACAAATTAAACAGTTATTACAAAGGGCAAATCACGTGGTTTTTGATAATGGAATGATCAGTTTCACATATAATATGACACATTTTGAAATCACTCATCACAATAATAGGTTGGTTAAGCGTCCAGGTTATGAAATTCTTTTATCTGATGTGGTTTCTGTCACTAATGATATAAAATGTTTTTATGTAGTTACTGAAAAAAGAGAATTGTGTATTGAAAAATAATAAAGGAAGTATCTTATTTTATGTTATCTCATTTTTCATTTATTTTATGATTTTTTTTGAAGGCGCGCTGGGAATAAAAATCAAACAGACTTCAATCAAACAGTCCATTGATAAGATTGAAATGCGTTTGAAAATAGAATCCGAAATAATATCCTATTATAGGGAAAAAGAAGAGATGGATGAAATAACAAATCAATTCGAGTTTGATGATATTAATGTAACTACAGTTAAAATTGAAAACAAAATTAACGTAAATATATCTGGTGCTATCACTCACGCGTTTTATTATGTTATAATGGAAGACGGAAGTTTTATACTTACAACTGTGGAGGAAAAATATGATAACATCAAATGATTTACGTTCAGGAAATGCAATTATTTATGAGGGAAACTTATATCAAGTGGTTGATACTTCTCAAAATAAAACAGCTCAAAGACAAATGATCATCAAAGCTAAAGTTCGTAACATGCGTACGGGCTCAGTTACAGAATTGACATTTATTGGTGGAGATAAATTAGAACAAGCAATGATTGACAAAAGAGAAATGCAATATCTATATGATGCTGGTGAAGCATTGGTATTCATGGATGGTGAAACTTTTGAACAAGTCGAAATTGATAAATCTCGTCTTGAATGGGAGTTAAATTTCATCAAAGAAAACGCTGACATTGAAGTTGTTTTCTATGAAGAAGAAATATTAGGTGTAAATTTACCTGATAAAATTGCTTTAAAAGTAATTGAAGCGGAACCGGCTGTTAAAGGTGATACTGCTACAAACGCACAAAAAAACGCGAAAGTTGAAACTGGTTTTGAAATCAGAGTTCCACTATTTATTTCTGAAGGTGAAACTGTTTTAGTTTCTACTACAGATGGTAAATATTCAGGAAGAGAAAGAAACTAATAATATAATAAAACAGCAAACTGATGAGGAGACTCTTTCTTCTATTTGCTGTTTTTTATTATAATGAGTTTAGATTGAAATAAGAGTAGAAATCGTATATAATTTAAAAGAATACTTCAGGGCAGGGTGCAATTCCCGATCGGCGGTAAACCCCGCGAGCCGAAAGGCTGAACCGTTTCAACTCCGGTGGCGACAGTATAGTCTGGATGAAAGAAGTCTTTTTTTTCATGTATCCTAGAAGTGTCGTATTTTTTTCACAAGGAGGATATTATATGAAAAAAACTACTACACATCCAATGGTGAACTTGGCTTTTATGGCGAGTTTAGCATTGATATTGTTCTTATTTGAGTTTCCATTGCCAGGGTCTCCCTTGCAATTTGATTTGAGTGATGTTCCTGTGCTCATCAGTGCTTATATATTTGGGTTTGGACCTGCAATTATGGTCGCATTTTTGAAGAACTTAGCTCATATATTTTTTATTACTAGAAATGCAGGGATTGCAGGAGAAGTTGCAAACTTCTTATATGCTATGGTAATTATGATGCCAATCGCTTTAATGAGACACAAAATCAAGGGATCACTTGTAAAAACATTTTCTCTTGCAATTTTTACAGTGCTATTTGCAGCAGTAATGATGCATATATTAAACTATTTAATTGTTTTCCCTCTGTACGGTTTAAGCCGTGTTGGAGCTTGGGAACAATTGTTTTATGTTTTCTTACCGTTTAACCTCATAAAAGGGAGCTTACTGATGGTGATTTTTATCGCAATCAAGCCATATTTTGATAGAATGGGCAAGTAGCTTTATGGTATAATTAGATGCAAAGGGGTGTACAACTTATGAAAACTCGTGTTTCTAGAAATTCTGAATTGTATGATAAAATAGCTTCGGACTTAGAAAGTGATGCACAGTCAAAAGATTTGTCACAATTTGCACAAAGATTAAATCAAATAGATAAACAGTTTAACCACACTAATGTTCATCATAATGAAACTGCACCACATCGTGCAAAACAATCCAATCTTTTAGAAAAGAATGTCGTGTCAGAAAAAGAAAACAATGAGTTTGACACGTTTGAAAGTACGTATTTAAAAGAGTTTCTTGATGAAGTAAAAGATTACAACGTCAAAAAGGGTTACAGAGATGTTCATGAAACTTCTACAAACATCCTTAATGACTTGAATTTAGATTTGGATTTTTCTGAAAAAGAGTCCGCTCAGGTACTATACAGAAGTGACAATGATATGCCATATCTACCTAAAGATTTTGACTTAGTCTTAAAGGATATCGATCCATTATTAAGTGATACTTTGGAAACTAAGACAGTTCCCGAAATAGACTTGGATGAAACGAGACAATTTAAAGCTATAGATCATGAAAGTAAATTTGAAAATAGTCATTTAAGTTTAGATGAAACCATTGCACTCGCAATTCAAAAAATGGACGAAGAAGAAGAATTTGAAGAAGATTCAGTTATACATGAGTTAGATGAAGAAAAAGAACTGAGACAAGAAGAGGGTATTGAATCTAAAGAACGACTTGACTCTTATGATATGACTCAAGAACTTATGAATCATACTCAGACTCTGCAACATAAAATTATTGATCAAGAACGAAACATTGAAGAAATTAATGACAGAATGATTAAAACAAATAGAATGTTAAATGCCGTTATCAGTCTAATTATTATGGCGATAGTGGTTGTGCTTATGCTAATTGCTTCTACTTGGTTATCAAATTACTGGAGTTGGAGGTAAGATTTTGTTTAATATTGCTATAGACGGACCCAGTGCTTCTGGGAAATCCACAATTGCTAAGAAATTAGCAAAAAAATTAGGAATGACTCACATCGATACTGGTGCAATGTATCGTGTGGTCGCACTTTTGAGTTTAGATGCAGGTATTGATCTTAATGACGAAGAAAAAGTTGCGGAAATTGCAAAAGCAGCAAAAATTTCATTAAAAACAGACGGCGACATCTTTGTTAATAACAAAGATGTTTCTTATGCAATTAGAAATTCTGATGTGTCTAGAGGCGCATCTTTAGTTTCAAAACATAAAAAAGTTCGTGAGATTTTGGTTGAAACCCAAAGGGCCATCGCAAGTAAAAAAGGGTTTGTATTGGATGGACGAGATATTACTTCAGTTGTCTTACCAGATGCTGAGGTTAAGGTGTTTCAAACTGCCGATGTAAGTGTACGTGCAAAAAGAAGATATGAAGAAATGATAAAGTCTGGTATGAATGTCAGTTTCGATGAAGTTTACGAAGATTTAGTTGAAAGAGATCATCGCGATACAAATCGGAGTGAATCACCTTTAATTAAAGTTGATGATGCCATTGAAATTAATACCAGTGACTTATCAATCGATGAAATTGTTGACTTATTAATGAATTACATAGAGAGTAGGAATTTAAATGATTGATGGCGTAATAGCAGTTGTAGGACGCCCCAACGTTGGGAAATCTTCATTATTTAATCGTATCATGGGTGAAAGATTATCAATCGTTCATGATCAACCAGGTGTTACAAGAGACCGTTTATACGGTAGAACCACATGGTTAACTAAAGAATTGCGTTTTATAGATACAGGTGGCATTCAAGTTGAAGGCCAAATATTTCAAGATGAAATTCAAATGCAAGTTGACATCGCCATTGATGAAGCTGATTTGATTATTTTTGTTGTGAGCACTATTGAAGGTTTAACAAATGATGACGAACATATTGCAAGACTACTGAGAGAAACCAATAAGCCGGTTATTCTAGTTTCTAATAAAATGGATGATGTTCAGTTTATTCCTGAAATATATCAGTTTTATGCATTAGGGCACGGGGATCCACTCCCAGTTTCATGTGAACATGGGATTGGTATTGGAGACCTGCTTGATGAAGTTATTAAAAAATTACCAGAAAAAGGCATTACACTTTATGAAGATGAATTGAGCTTCTGTATTATTGGTAGACCAAACGTTGGAAAAAGTTCTTTAGTGAATTCAATGTTGAATCAAGATCGTGTTATCGTATCAAACATCGAAGGAACCACAAGAGATGCTGTTGATACACCATTTAGATTCAATGATAAAGACTATGTTGTTATTGACACTGCTGGTATTAGAAAACGCGGTAGAGTATACGAGGATGTTGAAAAATATTCTGTTTTACGTGCCATGACTGCAATCGAACGTTCTGATGTTGTCTTGTTTGTTTTGGATGCTGAAGATGGTATCCGAGCTCAAGATAAGCACGTTGTAGGATTTGCACATGATGCGGGTAAACCAATTTTAATTGTTAATAATAAGTGGGACGTTGTAGACAAAGAAGAAGAAAACATGGAAACAGTTCGTAAAAAGATTATGGCAGAATTTGTCTATTTGGCTTACGCTCCAGTTGTTTTTGTCAGTGCGTTAACTAAAAAAAGAGTGCATACAATTTTACCAATTATTGATCAAATTTATGCCAATTCACAAAAACGCATTTCGACTTCCGTAATAAATGAGGTCATTCATGATGCGACTACACTGACTCCGCCACCAAATCATAAAGGTAAGCGACTCAAGGTCTATTACGCTTCTCAAGTTGCTGTAGGACCACCTACATTTGTGTTATTTGTAAATGATCCAGAATTGTGTCATTTCTCATATAAACGTTACTTAGAAAACCAACTGAGAATTGCATTTGATTTCTCAGGTACACCAATCAAGATTCTGTTAAGAAAAAGAGGTGCATAATGAAAATTACAGTTATCGGAACAGGGAGCTGGGGTACAGCTCTAGCCAATGTCTTAGCGGATAATAATCAAGAAGTGACGCTTTTCGGTCGTTCTAGTGAAGAAGTCAATGATATTCATAATAACCATAGAAATACAATTTATTTTGGTGATGTTGAATTGAATTCAAAACTAACGGCAAGTGAAGATTTTAAAGTTGTAAGTAATGCCGACATAATTTTGTTAGCAGTACCAACGGCAGCAGTTGAAAGCGTTTGTGTTCAACTAAACGAAACACTGGATCACCCAGTAGTTATTATAAATGTGGCGAAGGGATTTCACCCAAAAACACACGAATTGCTATCACAGGTCATTGAACGTATTATGGATCCAAAAAAATTAAGAGGACTGGTCAGTCTTATTGGACCATCTCATGCTGAAGAAGTTGTATTAAGAAAATTAACAACGGTCAACGCAGTTTCCAAAGATGAAGATATTGCTACTGAAATTCAAACCCTGTTCTCTAACTCGTATTTCAGAGTGTATAGAAATACAGATGTTATTGGCTCGCAAATTGGAGTCGGCATCAAAAATATTATTGCGGTTATTTCTGGTGTTGCTGCAGGTCTGGATCTTGGAGACAATGCACGTGCTGCATTGATTACAAGAGGTCTAGCAGAAATGACACGATATGGTGTCCATTTTGGAGCTAAACCTGAAACTTTCCTAGGCTTATGTGGTGTTGGCGATCTTATTGTCACATGTTCAAGCCCGCACTCAAGAAACTTTCAAGCAGGGTTTGAAATTGGTAAATCAAATTCTGCAGAAGCGTTCATGAAAAATATAACAAAAACAGTGGAGGGCATTCATGCTACTAAAGCTGTTTATGAAGTAATGCGGGAAGAAGGCATAAACATGCCCTTAACTGAACAAGCATATTACGTCTTATATGAAAATAAAAAACCAAGCGATGCGATATATGATTTAATGACCCGTGATTTAAAACACGAGGCCAAATAACTTGTATTGAGTGCTTATAAATGGTATTATTCTATTATGAAATGGAGGTTTCAATATGAGTGAAACAGTAAATAAGAAATTATTAGGTGAAGCCATTGCTACAAAATTAGACATCAGCAAAAAACAAGCAAATGAATTTGTTGATGCATTTTTAGAGGAAGTAAAAAGTACTCTAGAAAAAAAAGGAACTGTTGAATTAGCCGGATTCGGAAAATTCGAAGTGCGCCATCGTGCTGCACGTGACGGTTTCAACCCAGCTACAAGAGAAACAATCAGAATTCAAGCATCTTACTCAGTTGGTTTCAAACCAGCTAAAGCATTAAAAGACGCAGTTAAAGATTTAGATTAAAACAAGGGATGCGAAAGCATCCTTTTTTAAAAGGAGGACTTGTTAAGAATGCCATTTTATACATTTACTGGATATGGATTCGTCATATTAGCAGCAATCATTACGATGCTAGCCAGTTCGTATGTCAATTCGTCCTATAGAAAATATTCTAAAGTAATGACACTTGAAAACATCACAGGTGCTGAAGTCGCAAGAAGAATTCTTGCAATTAAAGGCATTTCTGATGTTCAGGTTACACAAGCTAAGGGAGGGGTATTGAGTGATCACTACGACCCAAGCAAGAAAATAGTAGCCTTATCTCCAAAAGTATACAATGAAACCTCTATAGCGAGTGTGTCGGTTGCTGCACACGAAGTGGGCCATGCCATCCAACATGCTGAAAGTTATGCATTCATCGGAATTAGAAATAAAATTCTTCCCCTAGCGATTGTCGCTGGAAATCTTTCTATGATTCCTATTATGCTGGGATTATTTGTTGGTTTTGAAGGTTTTGGCCGTACTCTATTTTTCGTAGGTATCGGAATGTTAGGTGTTATTGCATTATTTCAACTTGTTACTTTACCAGTTGAGTTCGATGCATCCTTTAGAGCAATAAAAATTCTGACTCAAGAACGCATATTAGAAGCAAATGAACTCAGCTCGGCAAAAAAAATGTTAACTGCCGCAGCCCTTACTTATGTTGCTGCACTACTCTCATCTGTTCTAAACATTTTGAGATATATGTCAATTTTTAACTCGCGAAGAAGAGATTAGATCAGTCTAATCACTTTACAAATTTGAAATAAATGTTTAATATAAACTTAAGAGGTGATAACATGGATTTAAAAGAAAAATTAAATGATATACAATATAAAGTAACTCAAGAAAATGGTACGGAAGCACCTTTTTCTGGAGAATACGATGATTTTTACGAGAAAGGTATTTATGTGGACATTGTTAGTGGTGAAGCCCTTTTTGTATCAAGCGATAAATATGACGCAGGATGCGGCTGGCCTTCATTTTCTAAACCAATAACTGAAATTATGGAACATCATGATGTTTCAATTCCTGGAAGAGCCAGAATTGAAGTGCGTTCAGCAGATGCTGATTCACATTTAGGTCATGTGTTTGAAGATGGACCTCAAGAATTGGGCGGTTTACGTTACTGTATTAATTCTGCTGCACTTCGTTTTGTTCCTTTGGATAAGATGAGTGAAGAAGGATACGAAAACTATAAAATGCTCGTAAAATAAGCACCATTTGGTGCTTTTCTTATGTTTTGACTTAAAGTCTAGAAAAGAGATTAGAAATGAATCAATTCAACGAATATAATATCAGCGAAGAAATTATTAAAGCCCTCGATATACTTGAGTATAAGGAAGCGACTGCTGTTCAAAAAAATGTCATCCCTAAATTGTTAGAATATAAAAATCTATTAGTAAAATCACAAACAGGTAGCGGTAAAACTGCTGCGTTTGGTATTCCTATTGTAGAACATCTGGACTGGGAAGAACGTAAAGCTCAAGCTTTAATTTTAGTTCCAACTCGTGAACTTGCCTTACAAATTCAAAGCGAAATTTTCAATATTGGCCGATATAAAAGAATCAAAGTTGAAGCAATATTTGGACGTTCTTCTTTTGAGTCACAAGAAAGAAATCTTCGACAAATGGTTCATGTTATCGTTGCAACACCAGGTCGACTGATTGATCATATTGGTAGAGATACGATTGACCTATCCGCGGTTCAAACTCTTATTATTGATGAGGCAGACGAAATGCTTGCAATGGGATTCATCGATCAAGTTCAAAAAGTTGTTAAATCAGTTAAAGGACTTAAAAATATTGCTCTGTTTTCAGCAACTTTACCTGACGAAATAGTCAAATTGTCAAAAGAAATCATGAAAGACAGTGAACACATCGAAGTTGAAAACGAAAATGTGATTGAAAAAAGAATTCAACAAGATGTTTATTATGTTGAACAAAAAGATAAATTAGCTTTGATTGAAGATATTATCACGGTAGAAAATCCTGATACATCGATTTTATTTTGTAATACCAAAGCAATGGTAGAAAAAGTTGCTGATTTCCTTTGGGACCTGGGTATTGATGTAGAAACGCTTCATGGTGATATGGAACAACGAGACAGAACGCGCGTTATTCAAGATTTCAAAATTAATAAATTTAGATATCTTGTAGCAAGTGATGTCGCTGCAAGAGGACTCGACATTGACGATGTGGATATCGTATTTAATGTTGATATCCCGGAAAATACAAACTCTTACATTCACCGTATAGGTAGAACAGCAAGAGTTGATAAAGAAGGTAAGGCAATCTCTTTTGTAGACTCATTTACCAAGAAGTATCTAGATATAATACTAGAAGAATCCAACAACCAAATTGAAGTAAAAAAAGGTCCAAGTAAATCATTGGTTGATGATCGAAAAGAGAGTTTTAAAGCTAAAATTAAAAGAAAAACAAAAATTAGAAAAGAAAAAGGTCATGACTTCAATGTTGATATCATGAAAATACACATCAATGCTGGTAAGAAAACCAAATTACGTCCTGTCGATGTTGTGGGCGCAATCTGTAGTATCGATGGTGTTGAGAAATCAGATATCGGTGTTATCTCTATAGTGGATCTTTCTACTTTTGTCGAAATATTAAATGGCAAAGGTAATATGGTGTTAAAAGCACTGCAAGAACAAACTATCAAAGGGCGCTTAAGAAAAGTTTCTAAAGCGAACCCGAGTGAATATGAACGCAGCATATCTTGATTAGCATCATATTTTAGAGTATAATGAAGTAGAAAATCGTTGAGAAGATATAGTAATGATTAACGAAGCTATACAGAAAATTTGCTGGGATGAGAAGCAAGTAAGCATTCGAATCATGAATTCACCTTTGAGAGAAGTTAATCACTTACGTTTGGTCTCGTTATCGACTCACAAGATGTATACTTAGGTATAAATCAGGATGGTACCGCGCAAGACGTTCCTGGATGTCTTGTTTTTTTTATGTTTAGGAGGAAAAACAATGGACTTAAAAGAAATATCAAACCGTGCTTTAGAAAGCATTGAAAACAGTAAATCACTGGAAGAACTGGAAGCAATTCGCATTGCTTTTTTGAGTAAAAAAGGTGAAGTAAGTTTAGCAATGTCAAAAATGAAAGATTTACCAAATGAGGAAAAACCACTCTTTGGTAAACTTGTTAATGAAGCAAAGCAAGAAATAGATCAAGCTTTATCAAATAAAGTAAAACACTTAATGGCATTAAAACAAGAAAAAGATATGTTAGAAGACAAAATTGATGTTTCACTTCCGGGTGTCAATCTTATGAATGGTACTCAAAATCCACTCATTATGATGCAAAGAGAAATGGAAGATTTATTTAGAGAAATGGGATATAAAGTCGTTGAAGGGGATGAACTTGCTTTAGATCTATATAATTTTGAAAAAGCAAATATACCTAAAGATCATCCTGCTAGAGAAATGCAAGATACTTTCTATATAGATGAACACCATTTACTGAGAACGCACACAACTGCGATTCAAACAAAAACGCTTGAAGAATACGCACCGCATATACCAATCAAAGTTATTTGCCCTGGAAAAGTTTACCGAAGAGATGATGATGACGCAACTCACTCACACCAATTCGTTCAAATGGAAGGACTTGTAGTAGCCCATGGCATTACATTATCTGATTTAAAAGGAACCCTTTCTCTTTTTGCTAAACGTATGTTTGGAGAAACACGTAAAATTCGTTTCAGACCTTCTTATTTTCAATTTACAGAACCTTCAGTAGAGATTGACGTTTCATGTCATATTTGTGATGGTAAAGGCTGTAATGTTTGTAAACAAACAGGTTGGATTGAAATATTAGGAGGCGGTATGGTTCATCCAGCAGTCCTTAAAGAAGCAGGATATAAAGACGAATCACTTACAGGATTCGCATTCGGAATCGGTGTTGAGCGCATTACAATGCTTAAATATGGCATTGAGGACATTCGATCATTTTACAGCAACGATAAACGTTTTATTGAACAATATAAGCGTTTCGAATAGGAGAGATAAATATGTTAGTCAGTACAAAACTATTACAAAGATATGTTAATTTAGATGGAATAAGTAGTCTTGAATTAGCTGAAGCATTAACCAATGCAGGCCATGAAGTTGAAGGTGTCAGTGAAGTCATTGATGGTACAGAATTGGTAGTTGGACATGTGCTTGAGTGTGTCGATCACCCCGATAGTGATCACTTAAAAGTTTGCCAAGTTGATATTGGTAAAGCCGTAAGTCAAATAGTATGTGGGGCAGATAACATTGCTAAAGGACAAACTGTCATTGTCGCTCAAGTGGGATCCGTTTTACCTGCAATTACAATTAAAGAAACACAAATTCGTGGTATTGACTCTAATGGAATGATTTGCTCTTTAAACGAACTTGGTTTAGCAGAGAAATATCAAAGTGAAACACAAAAATCTGGCATTCTGGTTCTTCCAGAAGGTATCGCTGGGGATGATCCACGCGTCGTTCTTGGTTTTGATGATTCAATCCTAGATGTTTCTCAAACAGCCAATCGAAGTGATTTCATGTCAATTTGGAATGTAGCAAGAGAAGTATCAGCGATCTTTGATCGTCCTTTGAATTTGCCAGAACTAGGAAATCATTCGGATAAAAATGAAAAAACCTTACTAGAAATTAAATCATATACAGAGCGCTCACCATTATTTTCAGGTAAAATCATCAACAAACTTGTGATTAAAGACTCTCCAACATGGATCAGAGCAGCACTGATTGCCAGTGGCATTAAACCCATTAACAATGTTGTTGATATTTCTAATTTAGTCATGCTTGAAACAGGGCAACCTTTACATTTTTATGATAAAAAGTCTTTAAATAGTATGAAATTATCAGTAAGAGATGACATCGAAGGAACTTACAAAGCACTTGATGATAAAGAGTATAAAATTCAATTGGGTGACCTGATGATCATGAACGATCAAGAACCAGCAGGTATTGCTGGTATCATGGGTCTTGGGAATACCATGGTTCATGATGATACAGAAAGCATTGTTATAGAAGTCGCTCGTTTTGATGCTGTTTCAGTAAGAAAGACAGCCAATCGTTTGGGATTATCTACAGATGCTTCTGTTCGATTCAGTAAACCAATGGACAATCTCTCAGCCAACGAAGCAATGATGCGTGCTGTGGATTTATTAATAGAATACGCTGACGCAAATGAATTTGAAGCGCTTGTCACTGAAGGCGATTTAAATCAAAACTTATCAGAAATTTCAATTACTAGTGATAAAATCAATCGTTATTTGGGAACTCATTTAGAAGAAACACTCATTATGGAAGTTTTCAACAAACTGAACTTTAATCCAGTTGTTAAAAATGAAAGAATCGTATGTACAGTACCAAGTTATCGAAAAGATCTCTTTATTGAAGAAGATTTAATCGAAGAAGTCATCAGAATGGTTGGGTATGATATTTTAGAAGAAACATTACCTAAAATGGACCTTACAATGGGTGACCTTAACGAAAACCAAAAGAACATTCGATTGATTGAATCCAGTCTCTTAGGTTTAGGTTTAGACCAAATTAATACTTACACATTGACAAGCTTCGAAAACACAAAAGGATTAAATGCTTTTGGCGATGCAGTTGCTCTTATGAGCCCGATGTCAGAAAAAAGAACACATTTAAGAACTTATATGTTTCATTCAATGTTAGAAACACTTGCGTATAACAATTCTCATAGAGTGAGTGATGCATTGTTCTTTGAGCACTCAAACATCTATGCAGAAGGAAAAAGCACACAAAGACTGGCAATGATAGGCGCTGGTTCTATGTTTAAAACAAACTGGACCAAAGTTAGCATGCCAATTGATTTCTTCTTGCTAAAGGGTATTTTGATCAATCTGTTAGAGAAATTGGGTTACAGTGAAAAAAGAATTTCATTGATACCTTTAGAAGAAAAAGACTCTTATTTACATCCATTTAAATCAGCTGAGATCCAAATTAACCGTAAAAAACTTGGTTATATTGGACATGTTCATCCAAATAATATAAAGGAAAATGATTTGAAAGATGCTGTTTATTGCGAGATAGATCTAGATGTATTATTTGCTTTAAAATCAGGTTCGATTAAAGCATCTTCAATCTCTAAATATCCTCAAGTTAAACGTGATTTAGCTGTATTGGTTTCGAATGATATCATTGTTTCTGATTTAGAAAAGGCCATCGAGAAAGCATCGAGAAAATTCTTGATGAATATTAATGTATTTGATATATTTAAATCAGAAAAATTAGGTAATAAAAAATCAGTCGCATTTGAACTGACTCTAGGAACGAATAGAACACTTTCAGTTGAGGAAATAAATGATATAATGAAATCAGTTGAAAATGAACTGATTGATAAATTTGAAGCGGAAATTCGATAAAGGAGGAAAATAATATGGGAAGAGCGTTTGAAGTAAGAAAAGCATCTATGATGAAAACAGCAGGTGCAAAAACTAAAGTTTATTCAAAATATGGAAAAGAAATATATATGGCTGCCAAAGCAGGTGTACCTGATCCAGAAATGAATACAGGACTTCGACGTATCATTACTGAAGCTAAGGCAAAACAAGTACCAGCTGAAGTTATTAACAGAGCAGTCGAAAAGGCAAAGGGTGGTAGTGAGGATAACTATCATTCAGTTCAATATGAGGGTTTTGGTCCAAATAACTCTACAGTAATTGTTGAGTGTTTAACCGATAATGATAACCGTACTGTATCAGAAGTAAGAAATGCTTTTACGAAATCAAAATGTAAAATGGGAGTCACAGGTTCAGTAAATCATTCTTATGACCACGTGGGCTTAATTTCTTTCATGCACGATAACGAAGAAGCGATATTAGAAATATTGTTGAACCATGAAATTGATATGATAGATATTGAATCTGAAGAGGGTTCAGTTACTGTGACTTTAAATATCAGTGATCTACATAATGCTAAAGAAGCATTAGAGTCAGAACTTGGCGAAATAGAATTTGATGTTTTTGAAATAACGTATTTACCACATGAAATGGTTAGTATTGAAGACGAACAAGAAATTAAAAATTTTGAAAAATTAATGAATATGCTGGATGAGTGTGAAGACGTTCAAGACGTGTTTCATAATGTAGAGCTATAATTATGAGACAAATCATATCAAGCATTCAAAATAAAGCACCTCAAGAAAAATTCTTCATTCAAGCAAGTGATGAATTTTTTGAGAGCATTGAAACAATCGTTAATCTGTCTGTACTTAAAGTATTGATGAATCCTGAACGTTGTATCATATTTTCTGTGCCATGGACTGATAAAGAAGGCAAGACACAAGTTAATCTTGGGTATCGTGTACAATACAGTTCATCCATTGGACCTTATAAAGGTGGCATTCGATTTGATCCCAGTGTGAATCTTGATATTATGAAATTTCTAGCTTTCGAACAAACATTTAAAAATGCATTAACAGGTCTATCATTGGGTGGCGCAAAAGGTGGGAGTGATTTTGATCCAAAGGAAAAAACAGACGCTGAGATACTCAACTTCTGTCAATCTTTCATGATTGAACTAACAAAGCACATTGGTCCACATACTGACGTTCCGGCTGGAGATATTGGTGTAGGAGCTAAAGAAATTGGTTATATGTTTGGACAATACAAACGCATGACTCAAGAATTTACCGGTGTGTTCACTGGTAAAGATCTTTCATTTGGAGGTTCATTAGCACGTCCTGAAGCCACAGGATATGGGCTTATCTATATCGTCCAAGCACTACTTGAAGATAAACTCGATCAAAGCATTAAGGGTAAAAAAATCGCAATTTCAGGTTGCGGTAAAGTAGCAATTCATGCTGCATATAAAGCCAATGAATTGGGTGCTCGAGTTGTTGCAATGAGCGACAGAAGTGGTTATATCTTTGATGAAAAAGGATTAAATATTAAAGACATCGATCATCATAAGAAAAGTGGCAAACAACTTAAAGAATACACCAAAGCCAATTATGTTTACGAACTCCCAATCTGGAGCGTTCCTTGCGACATTGCGCTTCCTTGTGCCACACAAGATGAATTAAGTTCAAATGATGTCAAGTCATTACTTATCAACGGATGTAAGATAATTGCTGAAGGTGCCAACAGACCGCTCTCTAAAGAGGCAGTTAAGTTAGTTCAATCTTCTGAGATATTCTACTTACCAGGTAAAGCCGCCAATGCTGGTGGTGTTGCTGTATCTGGACTCGAAATGAGACAGAATGCACAACTCACTAAAATGACATTTGAAGCTGTTGATAAAGAGCTCCATTTAATCATGCTTACAATCTATAATAATATTTCGAAAAGTGCTCAAAAAATGGGACAAAAAAACAACTTCCTTTTAGGAGCCAATGCCTGTGCGTATGAGGTTCTTGAAAAGGCAATTCTCTTGCAAGGTGTTTTATAGAAAGCTTATAATGAAGCTACAATACAAGGAGGATTTAACATGAGCGATTTAATGGATAAAGTTAAGAAAGCCTTAGATTCTGGAAAAGATACAGCAGAAGATTTTGGCGAAAAAGTAAAGAAATCCGCTTCTGACTTGAATGAAAAAATCGGTGAAGGTGTAGAAGACCTTAAAGATAAATATGATGACAGTAAAACAGATGAATTTCTTACTAAGTCAAAAGAATCTTTAGAAGAAGGATATGAAAAAACTAAAGATGCCGCATCTGATTTATTAGATAAAGCAAAAAAGAAATTTAAAAAAGACTAATTAGATATAAACAAAGAAAAGCCAAATCTTGCGATTTGGCTTTTCTTTGTTTAATTTGTTAATTTATTCATTATAGTTCGTGTTCAATTGCAGGTAACAAGAATTTTTTAATTAAATATGGAAATATACGATACGTAAGACCGGCTACCATCGTGATTATTAAGGGTGTAAAACTAATGATAATTCTAAAATCAAAGTTTGTAATACCGTAAAATAATAAACCAATCAAACCAAAACTAGTAAACATAGGAATGACTGACAAACCATTCTGTTTTACTGCTTGTGCTTCATTTGACCATGATAATTTAGGTTTAATGAGTTCTAAGATCATTGCTAAAATTTGAGAACTAAATGAACCAAGGAATGCAAATAATGAAAAGAATAATAAATCTAAAATATTAAAAGATAAATACAATCCCAAAACTATAAACGTTAACAAAAAAGGAATCACGGTTAAGATTACGGTCAAACTAATTTTTGCTTTAAGGACATCCACTAGATTTATTGGGAGCGATTTAAACTTTTGCATGTGGATGCCTTCTCTTGAAATGCTGGTACTGGTCATAAGGGAAAGAGATGAAACCATTAGACCGGCCATGAATCCTGCGAAATGAATGAGAAGAATCCTTGTGAATAAGGGTATGCTTGCTAAAAATGTGGTGACCAGTGAAACAGTAGCATCGAGCTCCGTTGGATCATTTCTTTTGAGTAAAATAAATTGAAAAACAAAACCACCAGGTACAATAAGAACCGGAATTAAATAATTCAGAGCCATTATGGGCGAATTAATAATGCTTTTTAGATCATAAATCATGATTGATTTAATGATTGGTTTTTTCTTAAATAAATTTTTATTTTCATGATAATCCAGCCTTATATCTTTACTGGACTGTAATTTGACACTTTGTATAATCTTTAAATAAAACTTTTGAGTAAATACAATTAACAATAAAGAGATTAAAGTATTAAACAAAGAACTGAGTATAATGATTATTAGATTACTCTCATTAATTCCCTTAACAAAAAACTGTAAACTCGGTAATATAATGTGAATCGGTGTGGCTATGACAGGATTTCCCAATATATTAATCATGATTTGATCGATTGATGTGCCACCTGAAATCATTTTTTGTATTAAAAAATTTATAGAAACACCCAAGATAAGAGCTACAAACATCGCAATATAGGTGAACAGATTTTTATTTTTAAAGAATGGCATGAATGAGAACAAAAGTGTCATCAGTAAGAATAACAGTGCAATGGGTAATATGGGATAGATGATAATACTAATCAATAAATTAAATGTAAAAAAGAATGTCGGTTTCAAAATGAAGACATACATTATAAAAAACGGTAAAA
Source organism: uncultured Erysipelothrix sp. (assembly GCA_965365985.1). Lineage (GTDB taxonomy): Bacteria > Bacillota_I > Bacilli_A > Erysipelotrichales > Erysipelotrichaceae > Erysipelothrix. The sequence goes on from CBDUDQ010000002.1 coordinate 19,038, forward strand.
CGAATATTGCCATATATTTATATGTTACATATACCATTTGAATCATCTTGGAGACCACGAATTCTTTAATAGTAATGGGAAGGATCAAAAAACGTTCAAGATCCTTATCAAAAAAGAAGATGCTAGGAATGATTGTGAATGAAGAAATGATTAGAAATATACTTAAATAGATAAAAAACAGTTCAATGATCATTCCTTCTGCACCTGATTTAGCAAAGGTATTAATAATGTAGTATGAACCTACAAATATGATACCTATTAAGTATAAGCCAAGAAAAAACATCAATAGATATTGTAAAAAAGAACCCTCTTTTTTCTTATTTGATGTACTAAATGTTGTTGTTAAATCTAAAGATGTCGTTTTAATCATTGTTTTACTTAAAATCCATATTTTATGCATGCGTCATAACCAAGAAGATGTCTTCTAACGATAAATCAGGATGCAATGATTGAAGATTTTTTAATGTTCCTTTATATATAATTTTCCCTCCATCAATGATGGCAATTTGGTCACATAGTTTTTCAGCAATTTCTAAAACATGGGTAGAGAAGATAACCGATTTTCCTTCATCGGCACGTTGGCGCATCAAGTTTTTCAATACTCTAGAAGATTGGGGATCAAGTCCAGTCAAGGGTTCATCTAAAATTAAAAGCTTAGGGTTGTGTAAAAGACTCGCAATCACCATGATCTTTTGTCTCATACCATGAGAGTATGAGGATATTTTTTGATTTAAAGCACCTTCAATAGATAAAACATTAGAGAACTCTAAGATTCTTTGTTCTCTATCAATTGAAGAGACTTCATACATATCGGCCATAAAATTTAAATACTCAATGCCTTTAAGTTTCAAAAAAGCATTGGGGTCATCTGCAACAAAACCAAATTCCTTTTTAGCATTTGTGGGATCTTTAACAATATCAAAACCATTTAAAACAACAGAACCAGAATCTGGACTGAGTAATCCAGTTAAAATTTTCATGGTCGTAGTTTTACCTGCTCCGTTGGGTCCAATAAAACCAAGAATCTCTCCTGGCAAGATGTCTATACTGACATCCTCGATGGCATTTTTATTACCATCATAAGATTTTATAATATTCTTTATTTCTATCATAGTGTTTCCTTTCTGATACTAAAACAACTCATCAAGTGAGTTGTTTAGTTTACATCCAAGTAATTTTACGTTCTGTACCATCTTTAATTCTTTGTAAGTTACCCTTATGTCTATAGATCACAATCGCGGCCACAATCGTAAATCCAACTGAGACAGTTGTGTTTGATTGGCTGACCCATAATATGATGCTTGCGATGATCATTACAATAATCGATGATAATGACACGACTTTTGTAATGTATAATAATATAAAGAAGATAACAATTGGTAAGACGAAATGCAACAGCGGATTTTTTGTTAGGAATATTGAAATACCCAATAAGAATCCAACTGCGGTAGAAACTGCTTTTCCGCCCTTAAAGTTTGCATAGACAGGGAAACAGTGTCCTAATGTCGCAAACAAACCTGCGTACAACATGGCATTTGGTAAAACAAAGTTTGCGATTGTCATGGCGATGGTTGCTTTAAGCACATCCCCAACAGCAACTGCAACTCCGGCTTTAGCACCCAGTACACGACCTGCATTTGAACCACCCAGGTTGCCTGAGCCGTGTTCTCTTACATCAACTTTATAAAATACCTTTCCGACCACCAATGCGAACGGAATAGAACCGATTAAATAACCTAATATACTAGCTAATATGATGTCCATTGTAATCACCTCGAATTTATATTACCATGATTTGAGAAGAAAATGTAAAATTATCTCTTAAAGGTACTCATTTAGGGTCCTGTTCATGTATAATAGGGAATGCAAAAGATTATGAAAGGAGTTTTATCAATGACAAAACAATATTCTGCTTCAAGCATTCAGATTCTTGAAGGATTAGAAGCAGTTCGAAAAAGACCAGGTATGTATATTGGATCGACTGATCAACGCGGTTTACACCATCTTGTATGGGAAATCATGGATAACGCAATCGATGAAGCACTGAATGGTCATGGTAAAACAATTAAACTAACAATTGAGTCAGACAACACAATTTCAATTAGAGACGAAGGACGTGGGATGCCTACTGAAATGCACAGTACAGGCGTCAGCGCTCTAGAAGTTATATTTACAGTTCTACACGCAGGTGGAAAGTTTTCTGAAGAAGGGGGCTATAAAACCTCTGGAGGACTACATGGCGTTGGAGCCAGTGTTGTTAATGCACTCAGCTCATCCTTGACTGCCATCGTTTATGAGAAAAATGAAGCATATCAAATTGACTTTAAAAATGGTGGTAAAACACAAGGTAAACTAAAAAAACTTAATATAAAAGAAACTCCCGGATCATTGGTTACGTTTACTGCCGATGAAACGATTTTCAAAGCAGCCAAATTCAGTTTAGACACCATTGTTGATCGCATTCAAGAATCAGCATTTTTATTGCCAGGCATTCGATTCATCGTTCGCGATGAAAGAACCGATCAAACTAAAGAGTTTTTCTATGAAAATGGACTCGAAGAATTCATGGCATACATTCATGAAGAACAAGAAACACTCAATCAAACCATCGTTCTTGAAGGTGAAAGCGGCGGTATCGAAGCAAAAATAGCCCTTCAATTTAACGCAGGATATAATGAAGATACTTACTCATATGTTAACTTAGTCAGAACACATGATGGTGGAACTCATGTTGCAGGATTCAGAACTGGTTTTACTAAAGTTATGAACGAATATGCCAGAAAACATAACCTACTCAAAGAAAAAGAAAAGAACTTTGAAGGCTCAGATATTAGAGAAGGGCTCTCAGTCATTCTTTCAGTATCTATACCAGAAAACTTACTTCAGTTTGAGGGTCAAACAAAGGGGAAATTAGGTACACCAGTCGCAAGACAGGTCATTGATTCAATTATCAGTGACCATCTTCCTTACTACTTAGATACCCATCACGAAGAAGCAATTAAGATTATAACAAAAATACAAAAAGCCTCACAAGCAAGAATGGCAGCAAGAAAAGCCAGAGAAAATGCGCGTAAAGGCAAGAAAAACCGCATCGAAAAACTACTCAGTGGTAAGTTGGCAGATGCACAATCAAGAAATAAAACAAAAAATGAACTCTTCCTAGTTGAGGGAGATTCAGCCGGAGGAAGTGCGAAACAAGGACGGGACTCTAAGTTTCAAGCCATTTTACCTTTGCGAGGTAAAGTTTTAAATACGCAAAAAGCAAAATTTGAAGACATTCTAAAAAATGAGGAACTCAATACCATCATCCATTGTGTGGGTGCGGGTATTGGTAAAGACTTTGAACTCAAAGATTGTAATTATAATAAAATTATCATCATGACCGATGCGGATACGGATGGGGCTCATATTCAAGTGCTTCTCCTAACGTTTTTCTTCAGACACATGCGTCCTTTAGTTGAGGCAGGTTATGTATATATTGCCCAGCCACCTCTATATAGAGTGAAAGCTGGAAAACAAAGCTTTTATTGTTATACAGAAGATGAACTAGATGAATACAGAACTAAATACGGAAAACTTGAACTACAACGTTATAAAGGATTGGGTGAAATGAACGCAGATCAACTATGGGATACAACCATGGACCCAAGCAAGCGATCACTCATCCAAATTCAAGTAGATGATTTACTAGCAGCAGATAAAAGAGTGTCTGTTTTAATGGGAGACAAAGTTGATGTTCGCCGTGAATGGATTGAACAAAACGTTGCCTTTACATTAGAGGAGGAAAACCATGAGTCATGAAACATTAATTAAAATGCCTCTAGAAGATCTAGTTGGCGATCGTTTTGGAAGATATTCAAAATATATCATTCAAGAAAGAGCCTTACCAGATGTTCGTGATGGTTTAAAACCTGTTCAACGACGCATTCTTTATGCGATGTACCACGATAAAAATTATTTTGATAAACCTTATAGAAAAAGTGCTAAAACAGTAGGTTTGGTTATTGGTAACTATCATCCACACGGTGATAGTTCTGTTTATGAGGCCATGGTTCGTTTATCACAATCATGGAAAATGAACATGCCATTAATTGACATGCAAGGGAATAACGGTTCTATCGATGATGATCCAGCCGCAGCGATGCGATATACAGAAGCCCGTTTGGCCAAGTTATCACACCGACTACTCGACAATATTGACGAAGAGGTCGTTCCATTTGTTTTAAACTTTGATGATATGACTACGGAACCCTCTGTTTTACCTGCGCGCTACCCCAGTTTATTGGTAAACGGCGCCACAGGTATTGCTGCTGGATACGCAACAAATATTCCACCTTTCAACATTACTGAGATCATGAATGCATGTGTGTACCGATTACATCAACCAGAATCTACAATTGAAGAATTAATGGAGATTGTAAAAGGTCCGGATTTTCCAACCGGAGCTACTATCCAGTCTAAATCTGGAATTGAAGACATTCTTCGCACTGGACGAGGACGCATTGTTATTCAATCTAAAGCAGAAATTGTCGAAAATAAATCAATGAAACAAATTGTCATAACTGAACTTCCCTATGAAGTCGTTAAAGGTAATTTGGTTAGAAAAATAGATGAAATGCGTTTTGCTAAAGCAAACGAAGGATTCGGGGATGTCATGGACGTTCGCGATGAATCAGATAGAAATGGTTTGCGCATCGTAATCGATTGTAAAAGAGATGCGGATGCAAAATCTATTTTAAACTTATTTTATAAAAATACTGAACTTCAAACGTACTACAATGCCAATATGGTCGCAATTGTTAACCAAAGACCGAAAGTTTGCTCTTTACCTGTAATGATAGATGCATTCTTAGCATTTAGAGAAGAAGTGGTTTTAAATAGAACGCGTTTTAGATTTGCACAAAAAGAAAAAAGAATTCACATCTTAGAAGGGCTTATGAAAGCCACATCTATATTAGATGAAATTATTAAAATTATTAGAGCTTCAAAAAGCCGTGCTGATTCTAGAGATAACATCATGCTTGAGTTTGGATTCTCAGAACTCCAGGCGAGCGCAATAGTTGACTTACAACTGTATCGTTTATCAACTACAGATATCACTGCGCTTAAAGAAGAATATGCAAATTTACTCAATGACTTAGAGTATTTGGATTCGATCATGAAAAATAAAACCATGCTTCACCATGTAATGGCAGAAGAATTCAATGAAATTAAAAACGACTTCAAAAAAGAACGTCGATCAAAAATTGAAAATGAAATATCAGATTTAGAAGTCGATCATTTATCATTGATCACTAAAGAAGATGTCATGGTTACCATTTCAAGAGACGGATACCTGAAAAAAGTCAGCCTTCGATCATATGGTTCATCCCAAAAAGATGTCATTGGCCTTAAAGAAGATGACATGCCGATTTTTGCCAGTGAAGTGGAATCAACAGATTTCTTAGTATTTGTTTCCGATTTGGGAAGATACGGAGTGATGTTAGTTCATGAAATTGAAGAAGCAAGATGGCGTGATGTTGGATCTCATTTCAATCAATACTTGAAATTCAAACCAAATGAAAACTTAGTAGATGTCTTTGTAATCAAAGACTTTGATACATACCGCTATATCGTAACAACATCAAGTTCTGGAACAGTTAAGAAAACCTTAATGCCAGAAATTGAAATCAAACGATACAATCGCATGTATGACATCATGAATATTTCAAAAAAAGAAACACTCGTAAGAGCACACGTTGCTAAAGATGGGGATGACATTCTCTTGTTATCACACTTTGGTAAATTAATCCGTTTTGGACTTGATGAAATTACTCCAATTGGCGCTAAAGGCAAAGGCGTTATTGGTATGAAGCTTAAAAAAGAAGACAAAGTGGTTGATTCAGCAATATTAAGTGATCAAAACGAAGTCGTATTCTTGAGTGAGAAAAATCAATTTAAACGCATGAAACAGGATGAAATCCAAGTCAGCAATAGAGCCACAATGGGCTTTACAATGATGAAGGATATAAAATCAAACCCTAATTTTGTGAAAGCGATTATGACTAAAAACATTCAAGATACAATTTCACTCTACAATGAGAAACTTGTCTTGATTAATGTTAAAGACGTCCCCTTGATGAATGCAGATCAAAGCTTCTCAAGTGTTACAGATGAACATGGGTTCTGCATTTTAGCAGATAGATTAGAAGTACCTAAAGTAATCAAACCAGTTACAAAAGTGACTCAAAGCGACGAACCTTTGAAACTTGACCTGTAAAGAAGTATAATAAGAATAGAAAAAGAGTCTTGTTCATTCAAGACTCTTATTGCTTGATTTTAAAAAAAGGAGTTTTATATGAAAAAATGTTTGGGTTGCGGTACCGAATTACAAAATACAGATGAAAGTGCACGAGGTTATGCCAAGAATTTAGAACAAGATTATTGTCAATCATGTTTTAGATTGCGTCACTATCGTGATTTTAAACGTGTTAAAGCTAAAGTAGACGATGGTAAAACACTTGAATTTATCGAGAGTTTCGAAGGACACATTCTTTGGATTTTAGACATCATGCATTTAAACCAAAGCTTGCATCCAGGACTTCTTAGAACTTTAAGAAACAAAGAAGTCACTCTGGTAGTCAATAAGAGAGATTTACTCTCACAATCAGTGTCCGATGGTAAATTAAAACAATCAATTATGATTGCTTTAAAAGGAATGCCACTCAATATTAGTGAAATTTTATTTGTAAGTGCATTAAAAAAAGGCAGTTTAGAACCTTTGCATAAATACTTGAATGATGCTCCTTGTGCATTCGTTGGAGCGGTAAATGCTGGTAAGAGTTCTGTTTTAAATCAATTGCTTAAAGGGGACACGTTGTCAGTATCTCCAGTAGCCTCAACTACAGCGGATGTCATTCGTATCGAAAGTGAAGATTATGAAGTTTATGACACTCCAGGATTAAGAACAGAAACTAAATTAAGTGATAAATTATCCGACAATGCATTGGTAATGTTATCTCCTCAAAAAACAATTAAACCAATGGTATTTCAAATTTATGAAAAACAAACTTTAATTCTTGGAAACTTGGGTGCAATTACAGTTGATCCAGTAAAGACCATTAATGTTGTTTCTTATTTACCATTTGCAATTAAACGCATCAAGCCGGAGCGAATGGATGCAAACTTGGCTTTAGATCATGAATTCATGATTGAAAATCCCAAGTATAAAAATCGCACATGGCCTCATGATGTTAAGAATATGGATTTAGAAATTTTTGATATTGGATTCATCACAATTCAAGGTGAGTGCAAATCAATAGAAACAAAGATGGATGAAAGCGCAGAGCTTATCTACAGAAAGGCAATTATATAATGTTAAGTAAAGATCAAAAAAAGAAATTAAGAAGCCTCTCACATGAAGAGAGTACTTTAGTATTTGTTGGAAAAAAAGGATTGACAGAAAACTTGTTTGAAAGTTTTGAGATCAGCTTGTTGGCACACAATCTTGTTAAAGTTAAAATTCAAAAAGAATCAGAAACAAGCCCCGAAGAAGTTGTTGAAGCACTTACAGATAGATTCTCAGTAGAACTTGTTTCTAAAACAGGGAAAGTTCTTGTGTTTTTTAGAGATTCAGTTAAGGGACGCATTCGCGTATAATGAAACGTATTATTTTGTTTGGGGGCAGTTTTGATCCAATTCATGATGGTCATATGGAAATGGCAAAATCGGCTTTAAATCAAAGAAATGCTGATGAGCTGTGGCTAATACCGGCTAAAATTAGTCCGTTTAAAGACCATGCCACTGATTTCGATAAACGATTTCATATGATTCAAATTATGATACAAGCAAATGAAAAATTAAAAGTATTAGAGATTGAAAACAATTTACCCAGTCCATCTTATACCTATCAAACTGTAGTGGCACTTAAGGCCATGCATCCCGAAGTCCATTTCGAATATCTTATCGGCTCTGATCAAATAAAAAAATTAGATCAATGGTATGAATATGAAAAATTAAAAAACTGCGTTCAATTCATTGTGTATCAACGCGACGATGTAGATCATGGTTTCCCAATAGTACGAGGTAGGATAAACCACATATCAAGTACTGAAATTAGAAAAGGGATAAGTGTTAAAACCCATCCAAGAATTTTAGAATACATGATGCGTGAGGGTTTGTATTTAGACCAAATGATCCAGCACCGTTTAAGTGATTTTCGTTATCAACATACAGTACGTGTCAAAGATTTAGCAATGCAAATAGCTCAGAAGCACAGAATAGATTTAAAACAAACTTATCTTGCTGCTATGATGCACGATTATTGCAAAGAAAACACCACTGATATTTATTTTGAAAACGAAAAATTACCAAAAGCGTTTGACCACGCCTTTGCCGCAGCATCTTTACTGTCCAAACGATACTACATTAAAGATAGGGTCGTCTTAAGAGCCATACAAGGACATGTTTCAGGTGATTCAAAAACAGATTTAGGTAAAGTGCTTTATATTGCAGATAAGTGTGAATTGGGCAGAGACTATGACTCTAAAAACCTAATTGATACCGCAATAAATTCACTTGATTTAGGATTTAAAGCAGTTAAAAATGATCATAAAGATTATTTAGAAAAGAGGCAATTATGAAAGAATTATTAAATTTAATTACAGAAACATTAGAAAATAAAAAAGCGAATGACGTTACGGTGATTGATTTTAGAAATGAAAATCCATTGTGTGACTATTTCGTCGTTTGTGATGCACCCAGCTTAAGACAAGTCCAAGCACTGTCAAATGATGTTGAAGAAGCAGTTTTAAAAGCAGGATTTAAACTTAAAGAACAAGAAAGACAAAAAGACAGCTCATGGGTTCTTATAGATGCACTTGATGTTGTTGTACACATTTTCTTAAGTGAAGACCGAAAACATTATAACCTAGAAAAATTATATCAGGATTATCTGAATGAAAACGTACTATGATGCTTTATTTTATGACGAAGTAGGTTTTAATCTTTATTTATCTTATGTTGAAAAATACGTAAATCCAGGATCGCTCATTGAGTTGGCATGTGGTAGTGGGGATCTTCTAAATGCTTTAGAGTCATCCCATGATGTTTTTGGTGTTGATATTGATCAAAAAATGATTGATTTAGCTTTAGAAAAATATCCCGCTTTAGATTCAAAATTGAGTTTGGGAGATTTTACCAATTTTAAATCAGAAAAAATATACGATAATCTTGTTTGTATTGGAGATAGTTTAAACTATCTCCTTGATAAAGAAGATTTATTTTCATTTATAGATCATTCTATTCAATTATCAAACCATCTTATTTTAGACTCACATCATCCTGCCCGATTGGAAGAATTTGAAGACGGTTTTTTCGAAGAAGGAAGCACAGATCAATTCGACTATGCTTATGAAATCCGACGAGAAGATGATTTCTTAATTCATACCATTAACTTTCTTGATGGTAACTTTGATGTAATATACCAGTGGGTCTTTGATCCTAAACTATTGATTGACCGTTATGAATCTCTGGGATATAAAGTTAAAGTACTGAACGACTTTACTGAATCCGAAATTTTGAAAACTGGTGAAAAAATCAGATATGTTATTGATAAGGTTAATTTATGATTTTGATACTTGCGGCGATGGATCAAGAAGTTTCAGCATTCTTGAAATATATAGAACCAGTAAACGCCCTAAAAATAGATGGCATACAAGTTTACGAAACAAAAGATATCACCATTGCCAAAACCGGCATCGGTAAAGTTAAAGCAACTTATACATGTTTGTCATTAATTCATCATTACAAACCAAGTTTAATCATTAACATTGGTTCTGCAGGCGGATTAATAGAAGGCCAAGAAATTGGAGACATTGTAGTTTGTACTTATGGTTCTTATCATGATCTTGATTTAGGTTATGGACCTTTATTAGGGAATGAAAATATGTATCCTGGATACATCCCTGAAGTCTTGCTTGAGTGTTTAAAAACTGAGCACTTACCTTATCATGTAGGACCCATGATATCTGGAGATCAATTCCTCACCAAAACTCATCCAAATTATTCAATGATTGGAGAGAGTTTTTCTGAAGCAATTGCTGTTGATATGGAGTGTACCGCTATATTAGAAGTTTGTTTTCTTAAAAGTGTGCCATGTATAGTCATTCGTTCATTAAGTGATGTCATCAACAGTCATGAACATGAAATTCAATTTGATCAATACCTAGACCACGCATCAGCGAACTCTTCTAAAATTACTTTTAATACAATTGAGGCAATAAAAAAGACAAATTTTTGAACTTGTCTTTTTTTTATTTGACTTCTATATTAAGATACAAACTTATTTATTGCCGTAAGGTCCATTCCATAATCCATTTTCGAAAAACCATGTTCTTAAATCATTAGAATCAAAAGGGGAGTGTTTATCATAAGAAAGATTTGAAATAACATCAAAATTTCCTTTTTCATCTTTTGTTTCTAAATATATAAATGCAGGGGCATAGTCAATTGAAAGAGATTTCTTCAAATTAACCACTGATAACTTGGCATCTTTAATATTTAAATAATTTACATCGGTGATAACATTATCAAATTCGATTGACAAAGGTTCGAGTAATGAGCTTTCAATGTAGTTCTCATCTATTTCACCATTTTTGACAAAAAACACATGTTTACCAGGATTTTCTTTAAGAAATAATTTTAAGTTTTCATATTCAATGGACCTTGTATCGTTAAGAGCCATTTTTACATTGTATTGTTTTTCTGATCTTGATTGAAATTGTTGATGGAGCAAAAGGAAGGCTCCAGCGATAACGATCAAGGATACAGCAATTATTTTAATTTTTTTCAATATATTGCCTCCTCTTTATGCCAAAATATTTTATCATGATAAGTCAATAAAAGCAATTATTAGACCAAAATGAACTACAAAACTAATCTGAAATAGGCTATAATAGTATGGATATAGAAATGGGGGTAACAAATGTTCCTCAAAAAAATTGAAATGCAAGGGTTTAAATCTTTTGCAGATCGCGTAATCATTAACTTTGATCATAATGTCACCGGAATTGTAGGTCCTAATGGATGTGGTAAATCGAACATCAGCGATGCCATCAGATGGGTCTTAGGTGAACAGTCTGTTAAAAGTATGCGCAGTACCAGCATGACTGATGTTATATTTAATGGATCGGAAAATCGAAAAAAGGTGAACTTAGCAGAAGTAAGTTTATCTTTTAATAATGAAAAAAAAGCACTGAATTCTGATTATGAAGAAGTAGAAGTCACAAGACGTTTATATAGAGATACAAAAGAATCTCAATATCTTATCAACAAGGTTCCATGTAGACTCAGAGATATTCACGACTTGGTTTTAGACACGGGTATGGGAAGGGATTCTCTTTCAATTATCTCGCAAGGAACGATTTCACATTTCGCTGAAGCGAAACCACAAGACCGCCGCTTAATTTTTGAAGAAGCAGCTGGTGTATCCAAATACAAAAAAAGAAAAATTGAATCCATTTCTAAACTTGAACGAACCAAAGACAATATGGATCGCATGCAAGATATTGTAGATGAAATATTTAAACAAATGAATTCACTCAGAAGGGCTGCTAAAAAAGCAGAACTTTATATTGATAAAAAAGAACGGCTCAAATCAATTGAAGTTTCCGTAATTTGTCGAGATATTGATGAACTCAATCAATTATTAGATACTAACAAAGAAGCCATCTTTAAGATGGAAACTGAAATTGCTTCATTAGAAACAAACGTCAGTGTTTATGATCACGAACTTGATGATAAACGAAATCAAATATTCTTATTAGATCAAGAGGTTTCTAAAGGTCAAGAATTGATGATGAAATACATTCATGAAATTACTCAGTTAGAAACCAGAAAAATTGAGACCGATGAACGCCGCAAATATGCCATTGAAGTTGGAGATAAGCAAGCCAAAGCCAAAGAACTGTCAAAAATGCTGCGTGATGCTAAACTCGAATATGAAGACCGTAAAAAAAGACAAATAGAACTTAAGGCTGATGTTGAATTTTTGGTTCAAGGACAATATGAACACAATCAAAAGATTGCGGGGTATCGAAATGATGCATCCACATTAAGTTCTGCAATTAATAATCTAAACAACAGAATCGAATTACTTCAGCATCGTCTTAAAAGACCTTTTGAGGGTCAACAAGGCGTTCAAGCGGTACTAGACAACAAGAATGCACTCTCAGGCATCCACGATGCTATAGGTCAGTTATTTAAGCCTGTGGATGAATATGAAACAGCCATCAGTACTGCATTAGCAGGATCGATTACCCACATCGTCACAACAAGTGATCAGGATGCTGTCAATGCAATCAATTTTCTTAAATCAAATCGCTCAGGTCGTGCAACATTCATTCCCTTAACTGTAGTAAGGGCTCGTAATGTTTCAATCGATGCTTTGACTGTCTGTAATCATTCAGAAGGTTTCCAAGGCGTTGGGAGTGATTTTATTAACAATGATGATCAATATGATGATTTAAGAGACAGTCTGTTAGGGAATGTCCTGATAGTTGACACCATTGAATCAGCGAATGCACTTGCCAAAAAGTTAAGACACGCTTATAAGATTGTTACTATGGATGGGGATGTCATTCACAGAGGCGGGATTATGAGTGGGGGTAAAAATAGAAGCAATAATAATTCAATGATGAGTTTGAATAAAGATCTTAAAAAATTTGAAGAAGAACTTTTAATCAAAAAAGAACAATTACTGAGTAATGAAAACAAAAGTACTGCCTTAAGTCGTAAAATCAGCGAAAATGGCGATAAACTAATGGAACGTAGATTGGCTTTTGCACAAATTGGACCCTTGGTAGATGTTAAAGAATCTAACTATGAGCGCATCAAAAATCAATATGAAGAGTTAGGAATTAAAGAAGACAATGAACCCATTGAAATTACAGATGATCTTATTTCTAAACTTAACAACACCATTATGAAACGCGATGAACTGACATCTAATTTAAGTTTGCTCAGAGAAAGAAGAAACAGTCTTAACTCTGAAGTAAAACGAAAAGAAGCATCTTTTAGAGAAGATCGTGGAGAGCTAAACCAATTCACTCAAAAAATTCATCAGCTTAAAATTTCGGAAGCTAAATATATCACAAGACTTGAAAACAGTTTAGACCGCTTAGCCAGTGAATATCAAATGACGCATGAATATGCTTATGAAAATATTTATGATGAAGCGAACTCGCATGCAAGAGAAGAAGTTCAGACACTAAGACAAGAAATTTTAAATTTAGGTAACGTAAACCTTGAAGCACCCCAAGAATATTTGGACATTACTGAAAGATATGAATTTTTAAAAAAACAACTGGATGATCTTCAAGCCAGTCGAGATAAGTTACTTTCGATTATAGAAGAAATAGACCAAATAATGGTCGTTCAATTTAAAGAAATGTTTGACAAAATTAACAACGAACTGAATGACGTATTTTCGGCGTTGTTCGGAGGCGGAAAAGCGCGTTTGATTCTTGAAGATGAAGAAGACTTATTAAACACAGGAATAGACATAGATGTTCAGCCTCCAGGAAAAAGCGTTCAAAACATTCGTTTATTTTCTGGTGGAGAAAAGAGTCTCATTGCAATTTCAGTCTTATTCGCAATCTTAAAGGCACGCCATGTACCACTGTGTATCTTTGACGAGGTTGAAGCTGCTTTGGATCAAGCAAACGTAGAGAGATTGGCACATTATATTCAAAACTTTGCTGGTGATACGCAATTTATTTTAATTACACACAGACCTGGTACCATGACACAATGTGATGTTCTATATGGTGTAACCATGCCTACTAAAGGTGTGTCCAACATGCTTAAAGTAAAATTACATGAAGCAATTGAATTAAAGGAGGCAACATAATGGGGATTTTCTCAAGATTCAAAAAGAAAAAAGAAAACAAACAAAATGATGACATAAAACTCTATGAAACAGGATTGTCAGAAACAAAAAAAACATTTGGTTTAAAGTTAAAAACGATGTTTTTAGGAAAACCAAAGTTTGACGATGTTTGGCTCGATAATTTACTGGCCACACTCATTCAGGCAGACGTTTCACTAAATTCAAGCAAAAAAATAATCAAATCATTTAAAAAGAAAATTACTGACCAATACAGCGAGGAAGAAGCTTTAGAACTGTTATTAGAAATAATGGTCAGTCAATACGGGGAAAATTTAGAAACATTCGAACTTCATGAAGGTTTAAACACCATTCTTGTAGTGGGAGTGAATGGTTCAGGAAAAACAACAACTTGTGCTAAACTTGCCAAAAGATACCACGATCAAGGTAAGAAAGTTTTACTTGTGGGTGGTGATACCTTTAGAGCTGCTGGTTCTTCTCAGCTCGGAGTATGGGCTGAGAGTGTTGGTGTGTCCTTTATTGGCGGTGAATCAAATCAAGATCCAGCATCAGTTTATGTTGATGCGGCTAGACATGCAAAAGAAAACAATTTTGATCTTATGATTTGTGATTCTGCAGGTCGATTACAAAACAAAACAAACTTAATGAAGGAACTCGATAAAATGAAACGGGTTCTCATCAAAGAGACAGGACAAATCGATCAAACATTTTTAGTAATCGATGGCAATACAGGTCAAAATGGTTTAAGTCAGGCTAAAGCATTTGCCGAAGTCAGTGATGTTGATTCTTTGATAGTTACAAAATTAGATGGTTCTCCAAAAGGAGGCGTTTTATTAAGCATTAAAGATGAATTGGGCATTAAAGTAAGTTATATTGGTTTGGGTGAAGGCGATAATGATTTAAAAATATTTGATATAGAAAATTATCTAGCCAGTCTTGTTGATATATTATGAGTTTAAATACTGCTTTAAAGCTCAATAATTTATTTGATCTATACGGTGAGTTATTAACATCCAGGCAAAAAGAAGTATTTAAGTACTATTACCACGAAGATTTTAGTTATCAAGAAATAGCAGATATGCTTAAAATCTCAAAGTCAGCAATATATGACAGCATTTCAAAAACCAGTATTCTTCTCAATGATTTCGAAGAGAAGGTGGGACTTTTAAAATTAATTGATCGTCTCAAAGAATTGAATAACCCAGAAATTGATTTAATTATCAATAAGGTCTATTAGGAGGAAATAATTATGGGAAAAGTATTAGCAATTAATGCAGGAAGCAGTTCATTAAAGTTTCAATTATTAGAAATGCCATCAGCCACAGTATTAACTGATGGTATTGTTGAAAGAATTGGTTTAAACGATAGTTTATTTACAGTGAAATACAACGGAAACAAAGATAAGGTCACAATGGATATTCCTGACCATGCAGTTGCTGCGGATCTAGTTTTAAAAGCATTAAAAGAAAAAGGAATCTTAGAAGATTTAAGTGAAATCATTGCTTGTGGACATAGAGTGGTTCATGGTGGAGAATATTTCGACCAGTCTGTTGTTTGTGATGATTATTCGGTGAGCAAAGTTGAGGAGTTGGCTGACTTAGCACCACTTCATAACCCGGCAAACCTTATTGGGTACCACGCTTTCCACGAAGCTTTACCAAATGCCACACACATATTTGCATTTGATACAGCATTCCACCAAACAATGGCGGAAGAAGTCTTCATTTATCCATTACCATATGAATATTACACTGACCTCAAAGTCCGTCGCTACGGTATGCACGGTATCTCTCATAAATATGTCGCGGATGAAGCAGCAAAACTTATGAATAAAGAAGAGAAATCAAACATCATTACACTACACCTAGGTAATGGCGCTTCAATTACCGCAATTAAAGATGGGAAATGCATTAATACTTCAATGGGTATGACACCACTTGCTGGCGTCATGATGGGTACTCGTTCGGGTGATATTGATCCAGCCATCGCAACTTACTTAATGAGAAAACTTGATAAAACAGCGATTGAAGTTGTTGACATCTTCAATAAAAAGTCAGGTATGTTGGGTGTTTCTGGCATTTCAAGTGATGCTAGAGATATTGAAAATGCCATTTCAGAAGGAAATGAGAGAGCCATTTTAACAAGAAACATTTATGCTCAACGCGTTCTTCAATTTGTGGGTGGCTATGCTATGCAACTTGGTTCAGTTGATGCTTTAGTATTTACAGCGGGACTTGGAGAAAATGATGATGGCATTCGTGCAGCGATTCTTGATCTATTAGAAGAGGGTATGGGTCTTGACTATGATGCAGATTTAAATGCTAAAACACATGGTAAACAAACTAAACTTTCAACAGATAAATCAAAAACTGAAATTTGGGTTATTCCAACAAATGAAGAATTGGTCATTGCACAAGATGCATTCAGAATTCATAATGCAAAATAAACAATTTCTTGACCTGGTAGATGCATACGAAAACATTCTTGTTTACAGACACATCAATCCGGATGGTGACGCTTTGGGTTCCCAAGGCGGCATGGTATTGTGGTTAAGACTGAATTTTCCTAATAAAAATGTTTTTATGATGGGTGAAGACGATCATAACTTTAAAATTTATGAAAAGATGAGTGTTCTTGAAAAACTACCAAAACCATTTTTAGCGATAGTTTGTGATAGTGCAACTCAGGCAAGAATTGCCAACCAAAGTTACATCGAAGGTGATAAAATCATCAAAATTGACCACCATCCGGAAGTAGATCCGTATGGCGATCTTCAAATTGTAAGCGTAGCTTCAGGAAGTGCGTGTGAGATTGTGAGTGAATTATTGATTTCCTTAGATATGAAGATGGACGAGCAAATTGCAAATACTTTACTATCAGGAATATTAACGGATACTCAAAAATTTTCTATCGAAGCAACCAGTTCACAAACTTTGCGCACAGCAGCAAGTCTTATGGACTTTGGTGCCAACATTACAAAATTAAATGAAGCGTTATTCTCATCTCCTAAAGAAATTTGGGAACGCAGACGCATGCTTCAAAATGAAGTCAAGTTTACAGGTGCTCTTGCATACGCAATCGTAGATCAAGAAAAGCTGGATTCCTTTAACCTTTTAGAACGCGAAGCCAAAGTTTTTGTTAACATGATGGCAGGTATTGAAGAGTACAACATATGGGGTATCTTCACACAAGACGAAGAAGGGTACTATAACGGGTCATTGCGATCACGTACCCATACTATCAACGATATTGCTGCTGAATTTAACGGTGGTGGCCACAGATTGGCTTGTGGCGTTAATAAATTGAATCAAGATCAAATGTTTGAAGTCATAGAACGTCTTAAAGAAACATCACTTAAATAGTGATGTTTTTTAATGTATAATAGAGTTAGAGGTGAGTACATGAGTGTTCATTTAGCAGTCCGTTCGTCTTATAGTTTACTCAATGGCTTAATGAGTGTTAAACAAATTGTTCAAAAAGCGAAACAAGAAGGTTTTGGCGCCATTGCCTTAACTGATTTTCATGTGCTTCATGGTTCTATTGACTTTTTCCTAGAGGCTAAAAAAGCCCGTATCAAACCCATTATTGGGATGGAAATGACTTTTGATTTTAGCGAAGAACAATTTACTTCGATTATTTTGGCAAAAAATAATCGTGGGTTTCAAAAGCTAATTCAATACTCAAAAATTTTAAATGACCAAGGTTCTATATCTTTAGAAGAATGTCTAGGAGAAGATTTGGTACTCGTATTATTCAGTGAAAATGGTTATTTTGAATCTTCTATATTAAATGATGACTGGAATGCGGTGGGAGAAAAATTAAATTTACTTCAATCACTCAATCAAGAAATGGTGTTGGGAATCTCTCATCAAGAATCATCATTTTTTAAAGAGAGTAACAAAAAACTGCTGTATCTAGCAGATTCGTTGAACATACAATCCATTGCATTGTCAAAAATTTATTATGAAAATAAAGAAGATGATACTGCATTCAAAGCCGTTCAAGCCATATCAAAAGGAACATACTTAGATGATAAGACTTTAACATCAGCACCTAATCGTCATTTTTTAAGTAAAGCTAAATTGATGGATTTGTATGGTGAAACTTTGAATGACAATGCATCTAAACTGGCTTCAAAATGCACTATAGATTTACTGGGTCTCACAACAAAACTTCCCATTTATGAAAACAACCAAGATGTGAGCAATAAAGTCTATTTAGAACATCTTTCCAACTACGGTTTAACACGTCGCTTAAATGGCAATGTTACCCAAGAATATAAAAAACGTTTAGATTACGAAATGTCTGTAATCAACAGCATGGATTTTGAAGATTATTTCTTAATTGTTTATGATGTAATTCGACACGCTAAGAAAAATGACATCTATGTTGGACCAGGTCGTGGGAGTGCTGCGGGATCACTGGTTGCGTATGTACTCGGTATCACCGAAGTTGATCCCATTCAATATGATCTAATATTTGAGAGGTTCCTTAATCCTGAAAGAATTTCTATGCCTGATATCGATATTGATTTTCCGGATGATAAACGGCATCTTGTTTTAGAGTATGTAAAAGAAAAGTATGGCACAGAACACGTTGCGCACATTTTAACTTATGGTTCTCTAAGAGCAAGACAAGCGTTTCGTGATGTTGCACGTGTACTTCAAATTCCAATACGATTGGTTGGTACTGGATCAAAACTCATTAATTCTCAACTAACGCTTTTACAAAACTATAACAGCAGCCAAAGGTTCGCAAGTTTTATAGACTCAAATGACAGCCTGAAAGCATGTTTTGATATGGCGATTCGAATAGAGGGCTTGCCCCGTCATGCATCAATGCATGCGGCAGGTATTGTCATGAGCCAAAGACCACTTAAAGAGGTGGTGCCAGTCATGAATCTTGATGATGACATTCAAACACTTCAATATGACATGCACCATTTGGAAGAACTGGGATTAATCAAGATTGATTTTCTAGGTTTAAGAAACCTCAGCATCATACAAAACATATCTAAGAGCATTGCTTCTGATTTTGATATTAAAAGTATTCCACTGGATGATGAAAAAACATATAAATTGATTGCTAAAGGCATGACCACTGGGATTTTCCAGTTAGAGTCTGAAGGCATGACTAATTTATTGATGAAAATGAAACCCACACGTTTTACCGACATAGTAGACACAATTGCACTTTATCGACCGGGGCCTATGGAAAACATCCCAATGTATTTAAAGAACAGAGAAAATCCAAATTTAATTGAATATTTACACAAAGATTTGATACCACTAACTCAATCAACTTTTGGAGTCTTAATATATCAAGAACAAATCATGTTATTGGCTCAACAGTTTGCTGGCTTCAGTTTGGCAAAGGCGGATATATTGAGAAAAGCAATGAGTAAGAAAGATATTAATGAACTTAATACTCTAAAACAAGATTTTATTGAGGGTGCAGTAGAGAAAAAATATGATCTTGCGATGGCGGAAAAGATGTTTGAACTCATTCAGAAATTTGCCAGTTACGGATTTAACAAGTCTCACTCTGTAGCTTATGCTATGATTTCTTACCAAATGGCTTATTTAAAGGCAAACCATTCTTATCTTTTTTATACCTATCTATTGGATTCAGTGAAAGGTTCAGATTCTAAGACAAGGGATTATATTGACGAGTGTCGTAAACAAGAAATTCTGTTAATGGCCCCGAGTCTTGAAAAGTCTTACGAAAACTATTCTCTTGAAGGTCACAAGATTCGTTTGCCTTTCACAATTATTAAGGGTATCAGTGCTACAATAGCTCATATCATCATCAGCGATCGAGAAGCATTGGGAACGTATCCCAGTTTCTTTGATGCAGTATCCAGATTGAATGCACAGAATTTAAATAGCAATCATCTCAAAGCATTAATTTATGCAGGTGCATTCGATTATTTTGGTATATCTCGAGAAAGTCTCATTGACAGTCTTGAAAATGCGCTTACTTACGCTAATTTAATTAAAGTTAAGAAAAATGGTGTCATTAGTTTGGATAAATCTTTAGTGGGTGAGCCTGATTTTGTTAAATCTAAAAATGATAACAAAACCATATTGGAAAAAGAATACGAAACCTTGGGTTTTTATTTCTCTGAACATCCAGCCATGTCATTGCGACATAAACACCAAACACAGAAACTATCCGATGTTGCTACAGGTCAGACAAGATATCGCGTGATTGCAATGATTGATAAGATTAAATTACACAAAACAAAAAATGGTGATCCAATGTGCTTTTTAGTGTTAAATGATGGTCAAATGAGTATCGATGCAGTGGTATTTCCACGAGTGTTCGCTGAAGTTCAAAATGACATTAACCTGGGAGATATGATTCTAATACAAGGTCATATGAAAGATTTAGGTTCAATAATTGTGGAAAAAATACACATATTAAAATAAAGGAGGTTTTATCAATGAGTAAATTCTTAATAGTAGACGATGAAAGTAAAATAAGAGATGTTGTTAAAGAATACGCAAAAGTTTCCGGTTTCGAATGTGATGAAGCGGAAAATGGTCTTAAAGCAATAGAGATGGTGGCGGACAACGACTACGATGTGGTTGTATTAGATATCATGATGCCCGAAATGGATGGCTATACTGCGTGTAAAGAGATTAAGAAAATGAAAGATGTTCCAGTAATTATGCTTTCTGCTCGTGTGGAAGAGCACGATAAGTTGACTGGGTTTGAACTTGGGATTGATGATTATGTAACCAAACCATTTTCACCAAAAGAATTAATGGCACGCATCAAAGCAGTAAGTGAGCGTGGCAAGAAAAAGAAAAATGAAGTCTATGCTTATGAAGGTCTCAAAGTAGATTTAACGGGCCGTACAATTGAGGTGGATGAAGAACGTGTTTCTCTAACACCCAAGGAATTTGATTTGTTAGTTTTCCTGATGGAACATAAAGATCAAGCTTTATCTCGTGATGTTCTACTGGATAAAGTTTGGAATTACAACTATTATGGTGACTATAGAACTGTTGATACACACATTAAAATGTTAAGACAGAATTTAGGTGAATATAGAAAATTCATTGTGACTGTCCGAGGAATAGGTTATAAATTTGAAGTCCTTGAATAAAGATATGGCTTTTAGGATTTGGATTTATTTTTTGGCTTTAACTGCATTGATGTTGGTTTTCATGTGGATGCTTCAAATATCCTTTATCGGTCCATACTATGAAATGAACCGATCACAAACCACTAAAATCAAAGCTGAAGAGATTGGAAAAATCATTGAAAGTGATTCTTTCTTAGAATCTGAGTCTCAACTCATCAAATCCTTAGCTTCAGAAAACATGTGTGGCGCAATTTATAATTCTAAAGGGATTATGGTCATGCGTGTGAATTCAAAAAACTCAAGTTGTCATTTGGCTAACTTGAGTCGTTTTACTATCTCTGAGTATATTTCCATCATAGATAATTCATCAAGTAGAGATTTTTCTTTAAAATTTACTTCTGAGATTTTCGAACAAGGACTTTATTTTTATGGTAAAGAAGCCATACATATGGAGGAACCTTATTATCTTTTCTTAAACTCTCCAATCAAACTTTTGGACTCCACTGTTTTTGTACTTAAAAGACAATTTGGCTTGTTGGCAATTTCTGTATTTTCTATCGCTACATTTATAGCTTTTGTTCTTTCTAAACGTTTATCGTCTCCTATTTCTAACATGACTGAGAGTGCAGAAAAATTAGCGCAAGGAGATTTCTCAGTGACATTTGACAGTTATGGTTATAATGAAATTGTAGCCCTTTCTAAATCTTTAAACTATGCTACTGAAGAGTTTAGAAAAACAGATGCTTTAAGACGGGATCTGGTTGCCAATGTATCACATGATATTAAAACACCTTTAACCATGATTAAAGCCTACACGGAGATGATTCAAGATATTTCAGGTGACGATAAAGAAAAAAGAGAAAAACATTTACAAGTTATCTTGGATGAGACAAACCATTTGGAGCGCTTGGTTAACGACATGTTAACCTTATCCAAATATGAATCTAATGTATTAACAGTAAATGAAACTGATTTTAACTTAAAAGACCATATTGACACTGTGGTTCAACTGTTTCAATTTGAAGATTTCCATATTGATATCGAAGTTGATAAGACCATAATTGTTAGAAGCGACGAAGTTAAAATGGGTCAAGTATTATATAATTATATAAGCAATGCAAAAAAATATGCTGGTAAAGATAAACCGATACATATAAAAGTTATTGATTTAGATGACAAAGTTATGATTACAGTTCGTGACTTTGGCAGTGGAATTAAACCAGATACCCTTAAAAATATTTGGGACCGCTACTACAAAATTGATAAAAACTTTAGCAGAAAAGACAGTACCGGCTTGGGCTTGTCAATAGTGAAGGCAATTTGTGAAGCTTGCCATAATGAATATGGCGTTGATTCCATTGAAGGAAAAGGCAGCAGTTTCTTTTATACATTAAGAAAAACATCTTAAGGATGTTTTTTTATTATTTATTTTTATGTTATTATGTGGGTACGGAGGTACATTTATGAACCTGAAAATCAATAAAATCAATAAGTATTTTGGCGAGGCTCATGTCTTGCAAGATGTTAGTTTTAACGTATCGAGTGGTCAAATATTCGGTTTCTTGGGCCGTAATGGTGCAGGAAAAACAACGGCAATGCGAATTGTGATGGATGTCTTCAAGGCAACCTCTGGTGAAATTTATATTAATGATGAAATTTTCGATCCTTTAAAATATAAAATTGGTTATTTACCTGAAGAAAGAGGGATGTATTCTAAATCCACGGTCAAAGATCAACTTCTTTATTTTTCAATGCTTCGGGGAGCAGAAAAAAAAGATGCTTTAGAATCGCTGACTTACTGGACTAAGAAATTTGAAATTGATCAATACCTAAATCAAAAACTTGAAACATTATCAAAGGGAAATCAACAAAAAGTTCAAATTACTCAGGCTTTTATTAATGAACCTGACATACTCATTCTTGATGAGCCATTCTCTGGTCTTGATCCTGTAAATTCTAAGGTATTTCAAGATGCTTTGGTAGAGTATATCGACGAAGAAAAAATTATTATTTTTTCATCTCACCAAATGGCATATGTTGAAAGTTTTTGTGATCAAATCGCAATCATTGATCAGGGAACAATTGTCTTGAATGGCTCACTTAAAGAAATAAAAAAATTAGCGGGACACGGTAAGTTGAGAATTAAGACTACAGAACCTGCACATCTTCATGAGCTTGCTCAAAGACTTGATATTCAACTCGAAGAAAGAAACTCTGACTTCATATTAAAGTTGCCGATTGAACTGAATTCAAACGATTTTTTAAAAACTTGTTTTACTGAGTCTTTAGACATCAGTGCTTTCGCTCCTTATGAACCCAGTTTACAGGAAATATTCATTGAGAAAGTGGGTAAAACACTATGAAAAAATTCAAAACGGTTTTTAATTTTGAGTTTAAAACCATTTCAAGAAATAAGAGTCTGATTGTTTCAACGATTATTCTTTCAGTGATTTCTTTGATAGTTACATCACTGCCATTTATAATTGATATTTTTTCTAAAGATAAAGTTGATGATGGTGTTAATGAACCGGTGGATACTGTAAACTTTGAGGATGACTATTTCATCATTGAAGATCAAGCAAATTTAAATGTTTACCTTACTCTATTTGACATTAAGTCTGAACAGATTCTTAAATCAGAAACAGATATGAATGATGCGATAAGCAAAAACAAAGATTCCTATGGATTCATCATTAATAATCTTAGAACGGCTCAAATCGTCTCTAACTCTTCTTCTTATGGAACAGAAAAAACTTTTAAATTTGAAAATTTAATGAACGAAACTTATCTTAAACAAAAATATGAGGCTTTAGGCATTGATTATAATACAATACAAGAAGTTCAAAATAATGATTTAAAACTTGATTATATTAGTTTGGGCAAAGATGGTTTACAAGGTATCGTATTCTCTTATGTCATTTTGTTTACTATGTATATGTTGATTTTACTCTATGGAACAAATGTCGCTACTTCAGTGGCAAGAGAGAAAGATTCTAGAACCATGGAGCTGCTGATTACTTCTACTAAGCCTAGAACGCTTATTTTGGGTAAAGTTGCTGCAGCAGGCCTCATGGGTGTCATACAGGTGTTAACGGTCTTGGCATTTGCTGGTTTGGGTGTATTAATTTCTAAAAATTATTATCCACCTGAGTTGTTAGCCATGATATTTGGTCAATTGAGTTTAGATCTAATTTTTGTATATGCGATATTCTCGGTTTCAGGATACCTTTTGTATCTGTTCATTTATGCAT
>CBDUDQ010000003.1:0-43190 GCA_965365985.1 uncultured Erysipelothrix sp.
TATTCTTTTGGTTCATTTGAAAAACACTCAAGGAAAAATTTCAGATTATCCGATGAAAGTTTGGTAATTTGATGGTTCTCATAAGATTCGATTCGATTTTGTTTTTCTAAGTTTTTTTTGTCTTCGGATGTTTTTTTATCCAATTTATAGAGTTCAATCCATTCTATATCAAATCTTAATGATTCTAATAAACTGAGATTGTCAAGCATGTTTTCATATACGATGTGCAGAAAATTTTGCTTCGAATTTTTGGCCGTTTCTGTTTCTTCTTGAATGAGTTCGAAGAAATCGAAGTCTTCCATGTCATCTTCAATTAAAATAAAGTTTGCGTCTAAATCATTTTTCAAACTAGAATTGAAAAAAGTTCGATAAAATTCTTCTCTTTTTTCATTAGTAAATGGTCCGTGGAACAGGTCTTTATACTTTATACTCATTTCTTTCACCTCTTTTAGTTATTATAGCATTAAAGCCTTTATTTATTTATTATATTTGTTATAATGTTATAAGAAAAGAGGTACTGGAATATGGAAGGTTTAGAATTACTTAGTTTTCAAATGATTTCATTTAATGGTTCAGCACGTTCATGCTTTGTAGAAGCAATTGTAGCGGCAAAAGAGGGCGATTTCGATCGCGCAGAACAACTAATGGCAGAGGGTGAAGAACAATTCATCGAAGGCCACCGTGTTCACGCTCAATTGATTCAAAAAGAAGCATTAGAAGGTTCAACACCTATTAATCTACTTCTAATTCATGCTGAAGACCAAATGATGTCAGCAGAACTTTTAAAAATTATCGCTGTAGAACTCATTGATATTCACAAACGCATTCAATAAGAGCTTCGGCTCTTTTTTTTAATTTAAAAGTAAAGTGAGGATTAGTCATGAATGTATTTTACGTTTATTTAGTTCGTTTTATTTTAGTTGCAGTATATGGAATTACTCTTATCAAGATCAATAAAGCTAAAATGATTGATAAGAGTTTAAAGATTAAATTGGATTTCATCTCAACAGCAGAACTCTTGCTTGTAGTTTTGGTCAATTTAACTTTTTTTGTCATTCCAATACCTAAAATAAATGTCATTTATGGAACGGTTATGAGTAATGTCATGATAATCGTCACATACTTTCATTTAAGAAGATTAATGTTTGTAGGAAAGAAAATTCTTTATTTTAGAGAAAATTCTTTTCTTATTTCAGATGTTTCTCATTTTAAATATGAAGCGGGTCGTTTATCCTTTAGAATCAAAAATCATCCCTTTAAGGTTATGCGTCCTTTGACACATTTAGAGTATGTTTTGGAAGTAATGTCTCGAACAAAAGGCAGAAGAATAAAAAAGTAAAACACATCTGTGTATGTGCTTACACAAAAGCCTAGACTAACAAGGCTTAAATTGTTATAATTGAAATAGAAAGTTTCGTAGGAGGAAATATAATGAAAAAAATCGTATTATTATGTTCAGCTGGAATGTCTACAAGTATTCTGGTTAAAAAAATGCAAGAAGCGGCAGATGCAGAAAACTATGCAGTTGAAGTATCAGCTCACGCAGTCAGTGAAGCAGCAAGAGTTGGCGCTAATGCAGACATCGTCTTGTTAGGCCCTCAAGTTCGTTTTAACTTAGTAAAAGTTCAAAAAGAACTTCCAGGAATTCCTGTTGAAGTAATCGACATGCGTGCTTATGGCACAATGAACGGCCAAGCAGTTATTGATGAAGTTAAAAAAATCTTAAAAGATTAATATTAAAGCAACAAACAAAAACTTCTGTAATAAGAAGTTTTTTTGTATATATGCAAGTTTTACAAAAACAAGGAGATATTTATGATAAAAATAGTATTGTTATGTTCAGGTGGGATGTCTACCAGTGTATTAGCTAAAAAAATGCAGGAAGTTGCAGATCAAGAAGGTTTCGAAACTACTGTGACGGCTCATGGTGTCAGTCAAGCGGTTGAAGTGGGTCATGATGCGGATGTTGTCCTATTGGGCCCTCAAATCAGATACACACTTGACAAGATTCAAGGACAACTGCCCGATGTTCCGGTTGCAGTTATCAACATGCGTGATTATGGCACTATGAATGGTCAATCCGTTCTTAATGAAGCAAAAAAAATGTTAAGTGAGTAGTTTTTAATTTAATTGTATCTTCATTACATAAGCAATTTGAAAATGTGAGTGTCAGCTTGCATTTTTTTGTTATAATAGAATCATATTAGGAGGATTTATTTATGAAAGCAGAAGTAATATATTGGACAGGCAGTGGGAACACGCAAATGATTGCGGATTCAGTATTTGAAGCATTGGAAGATGCGGGCGTTGAATCTAGAATTCATTATGTTAACGATATACAGGCATCTGAAGTTAATGATGCTGATTATTATTTTTTGGGTTGTCCTTCAATGAGTGGAGAAAACATTGAAGAATACGAGTTCAGACCTTTTTTTGAAGATTTAAAACCATTCCTTAAAGATAAGCCAGTCGTTTTATTTGGTTCTTACGATTGGGGCGATGGTGAGTGGATGGATACATGGCAAGAAGAAACAAAAGAAACGGGTGCTGATTTCAAAAAAGCACTGATATATCAGTGGGAACCCAATGACGATCAATTAAAAGAGGCATATGATTACACCCAGTCTTTGTTTCAATGATGTAAATTTTACATTTAATGAAAGATTTACATATTAATGTAAATAGGTGTTGACATCTTACAGAAAACAGGTATAATCTAGTTATAGATAGTCAGCTATCTAAAAAATAATACTTGTCCTCTAAGAATTAATATCTCAAAGATTATTTCCTCAAATAATTAAAATACCCATCAGTGTATTTCCTCCAACATTTGAGATCTTTAATTCTATATAAAAAACACATCTCTCCCGATGTGTTTTTTGTTGTTATCATGTATAATGATAACAAAGAAGAGGTGTTCAAATGAAGGTTATGTATCCTGGATCTTTTGATCCAATCACAATTGGTCACTTGGATTTAATAGAGCGGCTGGCATCCATGTTCGATGAGGTCTTAGTAGCCATCATGGGAAATGAAGAAAAAAATGCATGTTTCAACTTTGAAGAAAGAAAAACACTGATTGAAGAATCTGTATCACACATGAACAATGTTACAGTTAAAATTGGTACAGGGCTTACTGTAGATTTCGCAAGTAAGGAAAATTGTAAAGTTTTAGTTAGAGGCATCAGGGCGGTCATGGATTATGAATATGAATTACAACATGCAACATCCAATAGAGTCTTGAATCAAGATGTCGAGACATTATTTTTAGTTGCGTCTCCGAAGTATTCATACATCTCCTCCTCAGTTGCCAGAACCATAGCATCTTATGGCGGGGACTTGAGTTCTTTTGTTTCGCCAAAAGTAGCGTTGGCATTAAAAGCAAAGTATCAATGATTTAATAAAAAGCAAACCCATCGGTTTGTTTTTATTTGGTAGTGTATCACTTGAACACCACAAACAATTAAGTTATACTTTATAAGTACTTTGCACAGAAAGAGGTTATTATGAAGAAAATATTTAAAAACTTAAAACCCTATACGGCAGTCATCCTAATCGCAATCAGCTTGTTATTTGTGCAAGCTTTCGCTGATTTAAGATTGCCAAAATATATGTCAAACATTGTCAACGTAGGGATCCAACAATCGGGAATTGATCATGCAAGCCCAAAAGAAATGAGTGTGAACGCTCATGATTTAATTGTGTCATTGTTACCTGAAACACAATCCAATGAATTTAAACAAGGGTATGAAATGTCAGGAGACGCATACAGATTAAAATCTGATGTTGATAGAGATGCACTGGATATATTAGTGGGAGAATCTGTATGGACGCTTTTAAGCCTCGATACTAAGTCAGGTGCTCAAATGCCTGGTATGGGAGAAAATGTTGAGATCAAATTATCTGAACTTTATCCACTGATTCCAGTCTTTGAAGCAATTGATAAAACAGAGGCATATAAGATTGCTTCCCAGCAAGAAGACAACATAAAATTACAATCTGGAGTTGTTTTAGGAAAACTCATCATGGAAGATCAAGGGGTCGAAATTGATAAGGTGCAAACATCTTACATTCTTTCAACAGGGGGAATCATGCTTTTAATGACCTTGCTTTCTGCCACCGCGGCGATATCTGTTTCTTATGTTTCATCAAAAATAGGAACTGGATTTTCACGAAGACTTCGACATGATATTTTTGCTAAGGTATCATCTTTCTCCCAAGCGGAATTTAACCAATTTTCTACCTCATCCTTGTTAATAAGAACCAGTAATGACGTTACCCAGGTTCAACAAATGATCATTATGGCCATTAGAATTTTCTTCTATGCGCCAATTATGGCAGTGGGAGGGATGATTATGATTGGGCGCAGTGCAAACAACATGACATGGATTATCATTGTCGCTTGTTTCGCCATATTCTTAATTTTAGTGGTAGTTTATTTTGTGGCAGTGCCAAAATTTAAAATCATTCAAAAATATGTGGATAGACTCAGTTTGGTTTTTAAAGAAAACTTATCTGGTGTTATGGTCATCCGTGCATTTGGGAATAAAAAGTTTGAAAGCAATCGTTTTGATGAAGCTAACACCGACTCAGCGAATATTTCTAGATTTGTTAATAGAGTCATGAGTACCATGATGCCAAGCATGATGTTCATCATGAATGCAACCATGTTAGCAATCGTTTACTTTGGCGCAAAAGAAATTTCTAATGGTGTCTTACAAATTGGTGATATGATGGCGTTTATTCAATATTCGATGCAAATCATCATGTCATTCTTAATGATTTCTATGATGTTTATCTTTATTCCAAGAGCGATGGTTTCATTGAATCGAATCAATGAAGTATTGACTACTGAAGTGAGCATCGTTGAACCCTTGAACCCTGAAAAAATGTTGGCATCACAATCAGGTGTAGTTGAGTTTAAAAATGTTTCATTTAAATACAGTGGTGCAGATGCTTACGTGTTAAAAGATTTGAATTTTAAAATTAACAAAGGTGAAACAACAGCCATTATCGGATCAACAGGGAGTGGGAAATCCAGTTTAATCAACCTCATTCCAAGATTTTATGATGTGAGTGAGGGTAGTGTGAGTGTTGGGGGTGTTGATGTTAGAAACATGAGTCAACATGATCTTCGAGAAACCATTGCCTATGTCCCACAAAAAGGCTTGCTCTTATCCGGAACGGCGGAGGAAAACATTCGTTATGGTGTTGAAAATGCCAGTGAATCTGATGTGCTAAAAGCACTGGAAATCTCTCAATCTCAATTCGTCTTAAGTAAAGAAGATGGCTTGAAAATGAAAGTTGCGCAAGGGGGAACCAATTTCTCTGGTGGACAAAAACAACGTCTTAGTATCGCAAGAGCTATCATCAAAGACGCATCCGTATTTATTTTTGATGACAGTTTTTCAGCGCTGGACTTCGCGACTGATCAAAAGTTAAGAAAAGCAATGAGTGAAAATCTAGGGGATGCGACTTTAATTATTGTCGCTCAACGGGTTAACACCATCATTGATGCAGATCAAATATTTGTTTTGGATCAAGGTGAAATTGTGGGCAAAGGAACACATGTTGAACTTTTGAAAAACTGTGAAGCTTATTATGAAATTGCCTCATCTCAAATGTCAAAGGAGGAACTCGAACATGGCCAAAGATAGAAAAGCACCTAAAGTAAAAAATGCTAAATTAACCATCAAAAAGTTACTCAAATTATTGAAGCCTTATAAGACGCGTTTCATATTTGTCTTATTATTTGCAATGTTATCCACAGTGTTCTCTGTTATTGGACCCCGCGTTATGGGGGAAGCCACTACTGTACTATTTGAGGGGCTTCTATTAAAAATACAGGGATTGGGTGATATTGATTTTGCTCGCATTACACAAATTATTGCATTACTTTTATTTATATATGGACTTTCTGTTGCCTTCCAAATTATTCAAGGATTCATCATGGCTGGCATATCAAGAAACTTAACTTATAATTTAAGAAAAGACATGCACTCAAAGATTGAACGATTGCCATTAAAATATTTTGATGAAAGAAGTGTTGGAGACATTTTAAGTCTTGTATCCAATGATATTGATATCATTGACTCAAACTTAACTTCATCACTAACTCAGCTCTTAACAGCCATCACAAGCATTGTTGGGATCACATACATGATGTTCACAATTAATGTCACCATGACTTTGTTTGCGCTCTTAATTCTTCCATTATCGTTCTTAATGGTTGTATTTATTTTTTCAAAATCTCAAAGATTTTTTCAAGCCCAACAATCAAATCTGGGTACTTTAAATGGACATGTTGAAGAAATGTATGGCGCCCATGTGGTAGTTAAAGCATTTAATGGAGAAGTAAAAAGTGTAAAAGAATTTGATGAAGCGAACAGAAAACTCTATGACTCAGCTTGGAAAAGTATGTTCTTTTCCGGTCTGGTGAATCCTGTTATGAACTTCATTGGCAACTTTGCTTATGTTGTCATATCAATATTGGGAGGTTATTTCGCTGCGAGAGGCATCATTAAAGTGGGTGACATTCATTCATTCAATATATGAGAAACTTTATGCAACCCATCTCTCAAATTGGGAGTTTGAGTGCGAACTTCCAACAATCTCTTGCGGCGGCAGAAAGAGTATTCGAATACCTTGAAGCTGAAGAAGAAATCGAAACGATCAGTGAGTCACTGGATTTAGAACAAGTCAGAGCAAAGGTTAGTTTTGAAAATGTGAGCTTTGGATATGATAAAAATCAAACCATCATTAATAATTTTAGCGCTGAAATTGAAGCGGGTAAGAAAATAGCAATCGTCGGTCCTACAGGGGCTGGTAAAACAACCATTGTTAAATTATTGATGAGATTCTATGACCTTGATAAAGGAACTATCAAAATTGGTGGTTTAGATATTGCCAAAATGAAACGCTCTGATTTAAGAGATCTTATCGGCATGGTATTACAAGATACATGGTTGTATTCAGATACCATCAAGGAAAATATTCGATATGGTGACTTGGATGCGAATGACGATGAAGTCATTGATGCTGCTAAAAAAGCCCAAGTGGATTATTTTGTCAGAACACTCTCTCATGGTTATGATACGATTTTGAATGAAGACACATCTAATATATCTCAAGGACAAATGCAGTTGTTGACCATTGCAAGAGCAATTTTGGCCGATCCGAAAATTCTCATTCTCGATGAAGCTACCAGTTCAGTAGATACAAGAACAGAGGTGTTAATTCAAAAAGCGCTTGATATCCTTATGGAAGGGCGTACATCATTTATTATTGCACACCGTTTGTCTACCATTAAAAATGCGGATTTAATTTTAGTGATGGATGAAGGGGATATTGTTGAAAAAGGGAATCATGAAACCTTGTTAGCAATGAACGGATTCTATAGTAAGCTTTATAACAGTCAATTTGCTGAAGATTAACAAAAGGTCCCCATTTACTAGGGACCTTTTAAATATAAAAAAAACCAGCCTTCGCTGATTTTTTGATTGTTTATTTGGTGCACCAAAGAAGATTTGAACTTCCACGATTTGCATCACACGCCCCTCAAGCGTGCGCGTCTACCATTCCGCCACTGGTGCATTGCCCAATCATTATAGCAAATCATAAAATGAAATTCAATATAAATAAATGTTATGATAATAAAGAGGTGAAAACATGAAAATATTCGTAAGTGAAAATTTAAAAAAATTGAAACAAGATGTCATTGTTTATAAAAAAGGAATCAATGATATTTTTGAGGCAGAGATTCTTATTGGTAATCATAAGGAATTATCTGAAAATGTTGAGAAGTTTGAAAATCTAAAATTTGTGCAACTTTTGTCTTCTGGCTATGACAGCATAGATTTAGAATACCTAAACCAAAAGAATGTATTGGTTGCCAATGCAAGGGGACTTTATTCTGATGCGATTGCAGAATATTGCATTGCTTATATATTGTATGAGTTTAAATCAATTAAACACTATTATGAAAATCAACAGAAAAGCGAGTGGTCAAAGGATCTTGTTTTAACACCCTTATCTGATAAGAAAGTTTTAATATTGGGTACTGGAAGCATTGGTCAAAGCATCTCAAAACGTCTCATTTCTTTTGATGTCCATGTTGATGGATTGAACTCAGATGGTCGATGTGTTAAAGGCTTTGATCAGACATTTACTTTTGAGTCAGTTATGTCTAAACTTGGATCATATGATGTGGTCATTTCAAGCTTGCCAGCAGGTGAACATACCAATGGGCGTATTGATAAGGGATTCTTCTTAGCCATGCAAAGTGAGGCTATATTCATCAATGTGGGACGCGGAGATGTTGTGAATGAGGCGGACTTACTAGAAGTATTGGATGATCATCTTTCTAAGGTGATTTTAGATGTTTTTATCTCTGAACCACTGGATTCAACATCCCCTTTTTACACCCATCCAAAAGTGATGCTCACTCCTCATAACTCAGCCAGTTCAAAGGATTCTAAAGCCAATGCTTTGCGCATGGTACAAGAAAATTTGGATCGATATCTGAATGGAGAAGCGATTAAAAATAAAATTTCTCGGTAATTTACAAAAAAATGAGCTATAATATGTAGTTAGAACTGAGGTTATCATGAAAACCAAACAACGCTCCATGACCCAAGGGGTCATATGGAAAGAAATTATTTTATTCTCTATCCCACTTTTAATCGGAAATCTATTCCAACAACTCTACAACACAGTGGATTCTTTTGTCGTTGGTAAATTTGTTGGAGATAATGCACTTGCTGCTGTAGGCGCAAGTAATCCACTGGCCAATCTTATCATCGGATTTTTCATGGGAATTGCTGCTGGTGCTGGTATCGTAATTGCCCGCTACTTTGGGGCAAAAAAACAAGAAGAACTCAGAGATTCTATATCAACATTTATTGCTTTTTCTTTTTTAGTCAGTCTTGCTTTAACATTCCTGGGTTTGTTTATGTCGCCCATTCTCCTAAGATGGCTTGGAACCCCAGAAATAATTCTTGATCAAGCAGTGCTTTACCTTCAAATTTACTTTTGGGGGATTATGGGTTTGGTCATGTACAACTCTGGAGCCGGAATATTGCGTGCCATTGGGGATTCAAAAACACCCTTGTTATACTTAATTGTTTCATCGGTAATAAACGTGAGTTTGGATTTATTTTTTGTCATTGTTTTAGATCTTGGAATTCAAGGGGTTGCCTATGCAACACTGATAGCTCAAGCAAGTTCAGCAATACTTGTCTTGATTCATTTAACGCGTATAGACCCGGCTTATCGATTCAGTTTTAGAAGAATGAAATTACATCCCAATCATCTCTATGACATTGTAAGGTTGGGTGTGCCAACTGGCATACAGCAAATGGTTGTCTCATTTTCAAATGTACTGGTACAATCATATGTTAACCAATTTGGTAGTCTTGCAGTGGCAGGATTTACAGCGGCAGATAAATACAACGGATTTCTGGGGATGCCAACTCAGACATTTGCCCTAACCATCACAACCTTTACAGGTCAAAACTTGGGAGCAGGAAAAAAAGAACGGGTTGGAAAAGGCATACGTTTAACCTTATCAATGGCGATTGGTATTTTAGTAGTATTGGGAATTCCAACATACATTGCTGCACCCTCACTCATCAGTATATTCTCTGATAACCCAGAGGTTATTAATTATGGGACAATGATGTTGAGAATCATGTTACCAGCCTATCCAATTCTCGCCATTACACAAGTTTTGCTGGGCTCAATGCGGGGGGCTGGTTCAACCTTTGTTCCGATGATTATTATGGTTTTCTCTTTCACACTTGTTCGCCAAATATTCTTATTTGTAATGTTTAAAGTTTCCATGGATATTTCTTGGGTTTATTGGTCTTACTCGTTTACGTGGGCGATATCCGCAATACTTGCAATAGTCTATTCTAAAAAAAGTCAGTGGCTTGAAAAAGCTTAAGGAGGATTTATGAAAAAATGCATGGTAGTAGTCGATGTTCAAAATGATTTTATTGATGGTAGCCTTGGTTTTGAGGGTGCCAATCAAGTGGTTGAAAACATCATCAGTAAACTTAAAAATTTTGAAGGGGACTTGGTTTTTACAAGAGATACCCATTTTGATAATTACTTAGAAACTCAAGAAGGTAGAAATTTACCAGTCATTCATTGTATAAAAAATACAGAAGGATGGCAAATAGATTCGCGTCTTACACCATTTTTATCATCAGCAGCAATATTTGATAAACCAAGTTTCGGGAGTCTTGATCTCATAGAGTATTTCCAAAACAATGATTATGAGTCTGTTGAAATCATGGGTTTGGTATCAAACATTTGTGTGATATCAATCGCTGTTATCATTAAAACGGCGAATCCAGAAATCCCAATTATTGTTGATTCAACTTGTACAGACAGTTTTGATCCGCAACTTAACAAAGACAGTTTAAATGTCTTAAAAGGATTGCAGGTAGAGGTTCTGTCGTGAGACTTAAAAAGTTTCTTTTAATGCTTTTAACAGTAAGCCTATTAATCATCAGTGCTTTCTCTTTAAGCTTAGTATTTTCACCCAAACCAGCATCCTTAATCATACGTAAATTTTTTGAAGGTGGCATGGAAATTGAACCTGACAATTTTGATGAAATTGCAAATCGTGTGATTGTAGAAAATAATTTAGTTTATGAATCTGAATATAAATCAAATCAATTTGATTTATATTCACCCAAAACTTTTAAAGGAAATCTTCCTGTCATACTGTGGGTTCATGGTGGTGGTTTTGTTGGAGGAGACAAGTCCGATCTTAAGGCATATGCCACTCAAATTGCTGATAAAGGATATCATGTTGTTTCAATGAACTATGCGCTCGCCCCAGAAGCACAATATCCCGTCCCAATTTATCAAATTGCTGAAATCTATAAACATTTAATCGTTCGTCAAGAAGAGTATGGATTGGATTTAGACCAGCTATTTCTTGCGGGTGATTCTGCTGGTGCTCACATGATCAGTCAATTTTCTTTAATTCAAACAGATGCACTTTATGCGGAAAAAGTTAAAATAGATCAAAGTGTGGATTCTCAAACAATTAAAGGTGTGCTCTTGTTCAGTGGACCTTATGATTTAGGGGCTTTTGCTGAGAAAAAAGTGAACAATCGATTTCTTGATTTCTTTTTCACCCGAGTTGCATGGTCATATTTAGGACAAAGAGATTGGTCGGTTATAGATCAGTATCAATTGTTGTCCATTGTGGACCATGTTAGCAACAAGTTTCCGTCTACATTTATCACTGATGGAACCAAGGACAGCTTTACACAACAAGGTGAAACCCTTGCCCGTGCCTTGCGTTTAAAAGGGGTACAGGTCACGGATGTCTTCTATGACGATGATAAAGAACTTAAGCATGAGTACCAATTTCAAATGAATCAGGAAGCCTCAGTTGAAACTTTTAAAAAATTAATTGAATTTTTAGATCAAAGAATTAAATAAGCCACGGTGTCTCGTGGTTTATTTTTATCTAAACATGATATAATAACGTGGTGAAATGAGGGTTCTATGAAGAAAAAATTTATTATCTTATCGCTTGTAGTAATTATGATTGATTTACTGAGTAAAACTTTGGTATCTGAAACAATGGCTCTGTATGATTCAATCACAGTAATCCCTGGTTTCTTTTCAATATTTTATATCAAAAACACCGGTGCAGCATGGTCTATTTTGGCTGGGCAACGTTGGTTTTTTATTTTACTTTCAAGTGTTGTGTGTCTTGTTTTAATTAATATATTCATAAAAGAAAAAGAGAATCCGTGGATGCTTTCAGGTGTCGCTTTAATGTTTGCGGGTACGTTTGGTAATTTATACGATCGCATTGTTTATCATGCCGTGCGTGATATGCTCTCTTTCAATTTATTTGGTTATGAATATCCAGTCTTTAACGTGGCTGACATCAGCCTTGTGATTGGAGTATTCTTAATTGCGGTTAATATTTATCTAGAAGAGAGGTCAAATTAAATGGAAAAAATTATAATTGAAGAAACGTTTTTAGGCATGCGTTTGGATGCTTACATGGCTTTAGTATTACAGGATTATTCTCGTGCATTACTCCAAACTTGGATTGAGGCTGGGAACATTTTAGTCAACAATGAAACAGTGAAAAATAACTACCGACTAAAATCGGAAGATGAAATTACATATAAAATAACTGAGGAAGAAACAGAAATCACGCCTGTTAAAATGGATTTAGACATCGTTTTTGAAGATGATGCCATTATGGTTATCAATAAACCTAAGAACATGATCGTGCATCCTTCACCCAGTACATTAAACCAAATCACTTTGGTTCATGGTTTAATGGCATACACAGATAAACTATCTCATATCAATGGTGATTTAAGACCTGGAATTGTTCATAGAATTGATAAGGACACCAGCGGTTTATTATTGATCGCTAAGACAGATGAAGTTCACGAGATCTTAGTACAAGACTTAAAAGATAGATTAATTGACCGTGAGTACTATGCAGTAGTCCACCATCAATTTACTCATCAAAATGCAATGGTTGATGCGCCCATTGGCCGTGACCCTAAAAACCGTCAAAGAATGACTGTAACGGAACACAACTCAAAAGAAGCTAAAACTCATTTGTATTTAGAAGAATTATTTGAAGACCACAGTTTATTGCGTTGTAAATTGGATACAGGAAGAACCCACCAAATTCGTGTTCACTGTCTTTATATTAAACATCCAATTGTTGGTGACCAAACGTATTCATATAAAAATACACCAGATACCAACGGCCAATTACTTCACGCATTTAAGCTCAGTTTCAATCATCCACTGACAAAAGAGAGAATGACATTTACTAAAGAAATGCCAAAAGAAATGTTAGATTTCTTGGAGTCTTTAAGAGGTGATTATTAATGTTTCCTCAATCTCAGTATGATGCTTGGTTGATTGAACTGTCTGAATATTTTATAAAAAAACATGGCTACCAAATGGTGGCGATGCCTAAAGAACAAAAAGAGGTTTGGTTGTGTAATGTTGAAAACAAAGAAACGCCAATTTTAATGCTCAGTGCACAAACAACTGATTCAATGGATCAAGTCGCAATTATGGAGCACCGTAAAGCTTTGGCAACTGTATTCCATGTCAATCATTTGGGATTAAATATATCCGTTAATCAAGAAAGTCTCATGAGTGATGAGTATACTGTGGTACTTGGACCTGGTTCACAATCAGTTTCATCATTGTTGAATTCATTTAATGACATTAAGATGGTTTTAAATGAAAGCAATAACCCTGATCGCGCATTAAAAAAAGCATACATGAGCCTTGGTAGAACCGCTATGAAATTACAAAAAAAAGCGCTGAGACGTGCTTTAAAAGTAAGTACTGTGGTTGCAATCATCACGATTGTTGTATTTTTAATGTCACTTTACTTACAACTGCAAAAAGGAGTCTCTCTTGAGGTTACTGCCATTATGTTGGGGGCTTATTATAAACCACTCATATCTTATGGTGGGGAATGGTTTAGATTGTTGACTTCAGGATTTCTTCATGTGGATTACTTTCACTTGTTGATTAACCTATTGGCACTAAAAAACCTAGCGACCCTAGCAGAACCCTTATTGGGTACGAAGAAATATATTTTAGTTTTACTTTTAGGAATTATCTTTGGTAACGCATTTGTATTTGTTCGCGGTACCACAAGTATCGGACTTGGTTTATCAGGAGGACTCTTTGCTTTATTGGGTGTGGTCTTGGTTTACATGTTCGAAACAGGGGCCATAAAAAATCCACGTGTTCGCCAGCAAATGATTTCGATTCTTTTAATTAACCTAATGATTGGATTCTTCCCTGGTATATCTATGATGGCACATATTGGTGGATTCCAGTTGGGCTTATTCATGGGAGTCATATTTTCTAAGAAAAAAGAATGGGAAGAAATTCGTAAAGGCGCAAAGATTATACTTTCTGTATTCTCTCTTGCGATGATTGGGGCCATGATTTATAAAATGCCAACCCCATCAGATGATGTTTTTGTACTACAAATTGCTAAAACATATTCACAACTTGGTTTTAAATCTTATGCAAGTCGTATATTAAGATTGTTATTCTAAAGGAGAACAAATCATGAGTAAAAGAACGAATGCCATTTCATGGGATGCTTATTTCATGGGTTTGGCTCATTTGAGTGCTTTAAGATCAAAGGATCCGTCAACGCAAGTTGGAGCAACCATAGTCGACCAAAATAAAAAAATCGTAGGCATCGGTTATAACGGTTTGCCTACGGGATTGAGTGATGATTTATATCCATGGGAGCGTGAAGGCTCTTTTGTTGATACAAAATATGCTTATGTGGTTCATGCTGAGTTGAATGCAATTCTCAACGCGACCCAATCATTAAAAAACTCAAGTTTATATGTCTCTTTATTTCCATGTAACGAATGTGCGAAAGCCATTGTTCAAGCAGGAATTAAAGAAGTCGTTTATGAGGATGATAAATACGCTCAAACGGATGCTGTATTGGTATCGAAAAAAATTCTATTGGGCGCAGGTGTGAGTCTACGTCAACTTAAAACACCCGTTAAGCTCAGTCTTGATTAAGAATTCTTTGTGTATTAATAAAGTGTAATTTTGCGACATCTCTTAAAGCGGATTCTCCGTGAATTTTTACAAATTCATTGCCTTTAATGTCGACACTCTTACCTGCACCTTTTGGAAACATGAAATCGTATTTCTCACTGAGTTGGTCAAAGTAATCCAAGAACGCATAGCGCGCAATGATTGCTGCACAGGCCACGGCGATGAATTTATTTTCTGCCTTTGTTTCAAAACGAAGATCTTTAAATTGTTTTTCTTCATCTTTAAGGTAACGGTAATAAAGTTCCGGAGTGCAAAACTGATCAATGATGTTATATTCAGGTAAATCATATTTCGCTTCTAAATGTAAAAAAGCTTGATTATGAAGCTTGGCTTTAATGGCATTCATATTATTGTGTTCTTGAACTTTATTGTATTTTCTATTATCTAAAATTAAAAGAGAATGCTTGAGTTCTTTTTTTAATATCGGGCCCAATGTACGAATCAATTCATCTTTAAGTTGTTTGGTATCAGCGATCAGTTCAACGGGAATATTTTTTAAATCTTCTTTGTTAACGATTGCAGCACAAACTACTACAGGACCAAAATAATCTCCAGTACCCACTTCATCACTGCCACTCATCGAGAGGCCTTTAATCGAACCAGACAAAGTGAGTGGCGTTCCTTCTTTTTTGTCAATCTTTGATTCATTATTTGTCAGGTGTTTTGAATCAACATAAAGCGTCAAATCTTCACCAGAAAAAACCACCTTACCACTAGAATAAACAGTGATGGTGACGTCTTCATTTTTAACTTGAAATAAGGTGTACTGAATGTCAGTTCTCTTTCTCCAAGATCTTGTTTTGGATTCGAGTTCTTTTATTTCTTGTTGATTTAGTTTTATACTTATAGTTTTCATAGGTATAATATAAGCTATTTTACTAACATTTCATAGTTTATTTGTTTATAATATAAAAAAGGGGTGTTTCCTATGTTTGAATTTCCAATAGAATATGTTTACTTGATTAATCCACTTTTAGTCTTATTGTTTTTATTTGTAATCTATCGTGGTTATAAAAGAGGCTTGATTCTTCAAGTTGTTGATCTTGTGGGAACGGTTGTTTCACTGTTTGCAGGATGGTTATTTTCTGAACCACTTTCCCGTGCTTTACCAATTTTTAAGAATGCGGGTATTGGCATAAACAGTATAGATGAAGCCATTTCACATCAACTGAACCGTTTGATTTGGATTCTTATTATATTTGCAATCATCAGATTACTTTTATTATTAGTGACACCACTGGCAAGTGCCATTTCTAAGGTCCCTGTAATCAAACAGGTTAACTCATCTGTGGGTGGAATTTTCTCTATAGTGATGTTCGCAGTAAAAATATTCATACTGACTTTTTTATTGAGTCTGCCTTTGGTGAAAAATGGTAGCGAAATTGTTGAAAAATCATGGTTATCCTATGTCGAACCTTTGAGTGAACCGGTTTTTGAATCATTGGATGAAACCTTAAAAGCAAATGATGCCTTACAAAGTATTTTAATGAAACAGGAACTGAGTGAAAAGCAAAATCAGGACATGCTTGATTGGCTTCAATCTCAAAACTTTACTAGAAATGAAATAGAGGAGTTTTTGAATAAATAATGAAAGATATCGAGATAAGATTAGAATTTGATAAAGTACTTGAGCGCATAGCATTCTATGCGTCTTTTTCTCTTGGTAAGCAAAAAGTTTTGGCATCTCATCCAAGTTACAGCACACTCATTGTGAATCGTGATTTGAAGCGAATGAAAGATGCTCTTGCTTGTGTGGTTTCTTATGGCAGTTTTAATTTTACTGGAATCGGTGATGTTAAAGCAGCATTAATTTTCTCTCAGAAAATGGGTAGTTTGGCCATTGAGGATATCATCGCCATCCGACGCTTCGCTTCGGGTGTAAGACAATTACAAAAACAATACAACACTCTAGAAATAAAATATGCTTCTTTAGATGATTTATTTGAATCACTTGAATCGCACGATGCACTGATTAATGCAATTGATCACGTATTTGGGGATGGACTTCATGTTCTTGACCGTGCGAGTAAAGAACTTTCTCAAATTAGAAGTGATATTAGAAATATTGAAAAAACAATAGAAACAAAAACTCAAGACTTTCTAAAAAATAATGCGAGCATGCTTACAGAACAAGTGGTATCAAGACAACACGGACGTCAAACCTTCTTGTTAAAACCATCAGAAAAGAATAAAATTTCTGGAACAGTTTATGGTACATCCGCAAGTGGACAGTCTGTTTATTTTGAACCTGCCTTTTTGTCTCAGTTTCAAAATGAATTGAATGGCTTACGTCATCAAGAAGAAAACGAAATTGAACGCATTTGTTTAGAGCTGTCTCATAAAATCGCCTTAGAATCTGAACAGCTCCTATCTGACCTAGAAACTGCTGCAATATTAGATGCATTGTTTGCTAAGGCGATTTGGGGACAAAAGAATGAAGGGGTTGTTGCGGACTTAACACAAAACACTTTAGAGCTTGTTGAAGCCCGTCATCCTTTGATTGATCCCAAAGATGTTGTATCAAACACCTATACACTATCGCCCCCACATAAAATGGTTTTAATATCGGGACCCAATACAGGGGGTAAATCAGTTTCCTTAAAAACTATAGGATTATTTGTTTTGATGACCCATGCTGGTTTTCCAATCTTGGCGAAAACAGCTAAGGTCATGCAAGTAGACCAAATATTTGTTGATATTGGGGATCAACAATCCATTGAAAAAAACTTGTCATCTTTCAGTGCACACTTGGAAACGGTTCGAAATGTTAGTGAACATGCGACTTCCAAATCTTTGATTCTGCTGGATGAGTTGGGTTCTCAAACTGATCCACTGGAAGGTGAAAGTTTATCTATGGCCATTCTGGACCAATTCAGAGAAAAAGGGTCTTGGGTAGTTGCAACAACGCATTTCATGCGTTTGAAACAGTATGGACAGCGCTATGATGATATTCTTGTCAGTTCTGTTGAGTTTGATTTAACGAAGTTAATGCCAACTTATCGATACCGGGAAAATGTTATGGGTGAGTCCAACGCGTTCGCCATCGCAAAACGATTGGGTCTTGATGAAAGCATCATTGATGCTGCATTTAATTACAAGCAAGAAAGTCAGTATGAAACTGACCATATGATGGAAATACTTGAAAATAAAATTCAAGAACAAGAAGAAATCAAAGAATCTTTGGCGAAAAAACAATTGGCCTTAGATGAAAGAATTTTAGTTCTAGAAACTCAAGAAAAAGAAAGTCAAGTTGCTTTAGAAAAATACAAACAAGAACTTGAATCTCAACATGAATCGGTTTTAGAAGATAAACTTTTGGAAGCAGAAATGTTGATGGAAGAAATGAACAAAACCAACCGTCCAGATCTTCGAAAGAAAGCAGTCCAAGAAATTAAAAAAATGCAGGCTGATAAACCCATTAAACAAGAAATAGCCATTGGGGACCGAGTTCAACTCAAATCATCCCAACAAATAGGGATTGTTGAAGCCATTGAAAAGAAGACTGTCTTTGTTTCGATTTCGGGTCTTAAAGTATCGATGGATATTTCGAAAGTTTTAAAGGTTGCTGGACCGGCCAAAATCATCAAGAAAAAACCACAAAGGTCACACAGCATTCAAACGCTTTCTTCTTTTAAGTTAGAAATCAACTTAATTGGAAAACGGGTCAGTGAAGCCTTACCATTATTGGATAAATATTTAGATGAGTGCTTGGTTCATAATGTTATGTCCTGTCGGGTCATACACGGTCATGGTACAGGTCAATTAAGGACTGCAGTGCATCAATTACTAAGAACTCACAAACATGTCAAGAGCTTTGAATTGGCTTCTATGGCCGAAGGGGGAGCCGGAGCAACGCTGGTTCAACTGAAATGATAGAACAACATTCCATTGCTGAAAAATTAAGCCTCTTACCAACTGAACCGGGTTGTTATCTGATGAAAGACAAACAAGGTGACATCATTTATGTTGGTAAAGCAAAAAATTTAAAGAGCCGAGTCAGTTCTTACTTTTCTCGTGCACATGATTATAAAACTGGAAAAATGGTGGCTTTGGTTCATGACTTTGAACTCATCATTACCTCCACCGAGAAAGAATCTTTAATTTTAGAAATTAATTTGATTAAACAACACCGTCCACGATTCAACATCATATTTATGGATGATAAATCTTATCCATACTTAAAAATGCCACGAGCTGGCTTGCCCATTGTGACGGTATCACGTGATCGAAAACAAAATCCAAAATTTTATTATTTTGGTCCATACCCAGATTCACAAGCTGCTCGTAAAATGACGAGTATCTTAAATGATTCAAGACCTTTAGAAGGCACATTCTTGCCCAATACTCAGGCCATCTACGCAAAGTTTAATCGGACTGAGCGTAAATACACAGAAGAAGAAATGAAAAATTGGCGTTCAAGCATTGTCAGCGTATTAAATGGCAATATCAAATCTTTTTATGATGAAATCGCGCGTAAAATGATATTGGCCAGTGAAACCCTCAATTTCGAATTGGCAATGCAATATAAAGAAAAACTTGCTGCTTTAGACTATATATCTGATCGTCAACAAGTTCAGTTTTCTCCCAACGAACGATTTGATATGTTCCATTTTTCATATTATCAAGGTTATATTTCTATTGTAGGTTTGTTTGTGCGAGCAGGCCGCTTACTGGAGAAAAGCATGGCCATCGAAGCATGTTTGGAAGAGCCTAATGATGCGTTTGTATCCTTCATATCTCAGTTTTATCAAAATCAACCCATCCCTAAGCTTGTCTATATCCCACAAGAAATAGATACTGATGGTTTATCCATCATCTTGGATACAAAAGTTGAACATGCTTTTAGAGGAAAAAAGAAATCACTGATGGATATTGCGTTCAAAAATGCTGAAAATCAATTGGAGGATCAGTTCAGCATTTTAAGAGAAAGACAAAACTTTAAAGATGATGCTTTAAAAACAATGACTCAAGTATTAAAAATGCCAGACTTGATTCACCGTATTGAGGTGTTTGATAACTCTCACATTGCGGGTAACTTTGCGGTCAGTGCATGTGTTGTATTTGATGATGGAGAACCCAATAAAAATTTGTATCGCAAATATCAATTGCACCAAGGCAACGATGATGTGGCTTCAATGAAAGAAGTAATCTATCGCCGTTATCTTCGAATGATGAAAGAATCAGGCGTTTATCCTGATCTGATTCTAGTTGATGGGGGTAAAGGACAACTGAATGCGGCCATGGAAACCCTTGACTCACTGGGATTAAAAATAAGAGTGTGTGCTTTGGTTAAAGATGATCGACACAGAACCCATGGTTTGATGAATGAAAATTATGAAATTATAGACATTGAAAAAAATACGCCATTATTCAAATTAATGGTACAAATGCAAGATGAAGTGCACCGTTTTGTCATCGCATATCATCGTAACCTGCGTAAAAAAGCCATGACCAAATCCATATTGGACGAGGTCAGTGGCTTGGGTAAAGTAAGACAAAAGGAATTGTTTAAAGTGTTCAAATCTTTAAAAGGAATGAGAGAAGCCACTAAGGAAGAACTTATCACTGTGGTTCCAACTAAGGTTGCGGATGATTTATATCAACTTCTACATATAGATTGGCAAGGAGGTAAAGATGGGAAAAATTAAACGTTTGGGTGTTTATGATTCTGGATTGGGGGGTTATTCAGTCTTTCATGAACTTAAGAAAGCTTTGAGTGATTTGGATATGGTATTATTGGTGGATCAAAAAAATGCACCTTATGGTAATAAGACGGAAAAAGAGATT
The DNA here is from genome assembly GCA_965365985.1 of uncultured Erysipelothrix sp. Taxonomy (GTDB): domain Bacteria; phylum Bacillota_I; class Bacilli_A; order Erysipelotrichales; family Erysipelotrichaceae; genus Erysipelothrix. The sequence goes on from CBDUDQ010000003.1 coordinate 20,404, forward strand.
ACTGCCTTAGCACAAAAAGGAATGCAGTGGTTTTTGGACCATGAGATTAAAGACGTTTTGATCGCATGTAATACGGTTTCTGCTCTATCTTTACCAATCCTTAAAAATCAGTTCCCTGAATTAAACATTTACGGGATTATTGATTTAACCTTATCTCAAGTTAAAGAAGATAAGGTAAGCATTGTCGCGACACAGGCCACCGTTGACTCGCATGCTTACAAAGAGTCTTTTAAAGGAACTGTTCAAGAAGTGGCTTTACCTCAATTGGTATCCTTAATTGAATCAATGAGTGACGCAAACAGTTATTTAAAGGATCATTTAAAATGTATAGAAGATGACCATTCTGTCATTTTGGCATGTACGCACTTTCCATTGCTTAAAAATGAATTTGAAATGATTCTCAAAAGACCAGTTTTAGATTCGATCAAACCCATTATTGATTTTATTCGTTTAGAATACAGCGCCGGTACTGGTTTAACTCAAGTCTATACTTCAGGGAAACCTGAGTATTTTCAAACTCAAATACAATCTATCTTCAATGAAAACGAGGAGGTCAATTTATGGAATTCATAGTTGTCAGTGATAACCACGGTAATCGAAAAGTATTAGAACAAATTAAAGATAAGCATCCTAATTCACTTGCTTTCATTCATTGTGGTGACAGTGAGATGAGTGCAAAAGAACTGTCTTCTTATTATGCGGTAAGTGGAAATAATGATTATGGTACCGATTTCCCGGATGAAACTGTGGTCAATGTGGGCAGCCTTAAAATATATGTCACACACGGCCATTTGCTGAGTTATAGAAATCGGGTAGAAGATTTGGCCCGTTTGGCAAAAGAAAAGGGGTGTCAAGTAGCGTGTACTGGACACACCCATGTTTTCATGGATAAAATGATTGATGGCATTCATGTAATTAATCCTGGATCATTGTTTTATAATCGAGATGGTTCTAAGACAAGCTATGCGATTGTTGAAATATTAGATTCTGGATCTTTAAAAGTAACGCATGCTTATGCTGAAGATCTCTAGGATTCAGCTTGGCATGTAAATGATTTGATGGATGTTGAAAATATCCTGTCTGCTTAAATAATCAGAGATGCTGATGATTTTATTATCTTTTATTTCAGAACTGTTTTCTGTGGTGCTGATAATGAAGTCATAGGTATCAGTTTCTGAATAAATTGTAAAATGATGGGTTGCGAAATGTTTTTCCAGAGCAATGATTAAGGATTGGGCATGCATGTCTCCCATATCGGAATGGATTGCAATCTTGAATTCTCTGAATTTTCGTAAGCTTTGAATTCTTGTGAAAACATTAAATAAGATTTCTGATTTTGCTGCTTCGTAATCAATCTTCGTACTGAGTGCAAAGTGATCGATTGCAGAAATGAATTCTTTTGTTTTAATAGGGTTTTCTTTGATGAAGGTTTCTAAAAAGTAATCGTAACGATTTAGAAAATTGTCGACTCTAATTGGTTTCATCTTAAGCTTAATGGTTGCTGTGATAAAAATATTTACCAATTCTTGAAATTCTTCATCATCAATAGAAAAGTTATTTAAGAGAAAATATTTTTTTAGGTAAGAACTGAAAAGGGGTTCGTATTCCAAAACCTGATTGAATATCAATGTCGAGTCTTCCTTGCTTGTTGATCGTTTGATTAAAAAATTCTCTATCCTAAGTGGTTTGAAAATAGAATAAAGATCTTTCTTATTTATATTAGTTTGGAAAGATTTTAAATAGTTTTCAAAAGGACCAGTGTGAACTGTGCTCAATTTTTCCATTTCATGGTCCAATCCATTGGCATCGATGAGTTCAGAAATCATTGAAAGTAAAATCAGATTGTCTTGGCTTTCCAAATAATAGGTTTTATTAATTTTATCGTGGGTGACTTGTGATTTAAACTTTATTAAATAGAGATTAATTTGCGAAATTTGTGTTCTCAAATAGGAGTCACTGTAGTTCATCATTAAACTCATGTCGAGTAAATCTTTGTCTGGATAAAAGAAAATATTAAGCAACAATTGGATTTTGATTTCTTGTTGATATAATTTTTGTTTCATGCTAATTAAAGATGAGATGCTTGTTTTTTCTGATCTCGCTTTATTTTTAATGATATCAATCTCTAAAAGGTCGTTCCATTCATCTTTTAGGTTTTTTAAATCATCATAAACTGTTTTATTACTGCAGGCATTGATTTTTTGAAACTCGTCAAATGAAACGTAGTTATCACTTGTGATTAACTTTTCTGCAATTTGTAAAAGACGAATGCTTTTGAAGCTTAAGAGTTCTTTCATAGAAATAAATCTCCTTAATTTTGATTAATTATATCACGATAAGCCTATTCTCATCGGTTTTTTCTAATCTATCTCTTACTATTCTCTGGGATGTCAAAATACTTTAACTATTTATGTATAAAGCATTGTAATCATCAATTATATTTGTTATCATTGTAAAGCACTTGTCTACGTAGCTCAGGGGATAGAGCACGTGCCTTCTAAGCATGTGGTCGCAGGTTCGATTCCTGCCGTGGACGCCATTTTAAATTCAATAACCCGCCTTTTGGTGGGTTTTCTTTTGTCTTAGGGGTTGTAAAAGTGTATGCTTATTTAATTAATGTTTGAAGTATGTTAAAATAATGGAGTGTGAAAGGGGATATATGGATAATTATTATGAAACGTGTTTAAAAAATATACAGGAACTATTAGAAGATAACGAGGAATCCAAAGCATTGGTATTGTTGGATGAAGAATTGCGTTTGCCTTATGTGCCTGAACCTTATTTTTCTAAGTTCAAATCCATCCGAGATGGCATTCGAATCGATCAACAACCGGCTTCAAAATATTTTGAAAATTTAGATGAAATCGATGTCGCACTTCGATCTCATGAGGCCCTTCAACACAAAGCGATGATTTCTTTAGAACGCGTAAACTTACGTTCAGAAATCGAATGGATGCGTTTATGGCTTAAAGACCCATTAATTGAAGATTGGATCAAAAAACAATTGTTATTTTTTTCTTTATCACAGGAAATCAATGCAATCTTTGAATGTTCAATTCAAAGTGAAGAACATCTTATTAATATGTCTGAATTAGAAAACCCATATTCAAGTCTGACTTATACAAAGACATTAAAAGATTTGAAAGACATGCTTGAATCCAAAAATCCGAGCATGTTAATTTTATGCGAAATGGAACTCAACCAAAACATTATGGATGCTTTTCCGTTTAAGTTAGATAACTTAGATGCAAAAGAAATCGTTCGTACCGTTGAGGGCTATTTAAGTATAAATTAGCAATTAAATGATTAAATGGTTATTTTTAGCACTCAAGAGTTGATTGTGCTAAAAACTATGTTATAATAGTGGAGTACTAGGAGGAAAATATATGAAAACTACATGGACATTAAAAGAAAACTCAACCGGGGAATTGGTGGTTGATGTTAATAAAGACGCTTGGAAGAAAGCTCAAAATAAAGCATTAGAAAATTTATCAAAGGATTTAGAAGTACAAGGATTTAGAAAAGGTCATGCACCTAAGGATATGGCTCGCAAACACATTGGCGAACAAAAATTATTCATGGAAGCAATGAACTTAGTTGCTAACGAAGCGTTCGTTGCAGGGATCGTTGAACAAAAAATTGAACCTGTATCACAACCACAACTAGACGTTAAGAAAATGACAGCTGATGAACTAGAATTATCATTTGAAGTTGTTGTCAAACCTGAAGTTGAATTGGGTGAATACAAGGGTGTTAAAGTTGAAGCTGAAGACACAACAGTAACAGAAGAAGAAGTAACTGCTGAACTTGAAAAAATTCAAGAACAAAATGCACAACTTGTTGTTGTTGAAGACGCAGAAGTTGAAAACGGCCACACAGTTGTTATTGACTTTGAAGGTTTCAAAGATGACGTCGCTTTCGAAGGTGGAAAAGGTGAAAACCACACACTAGAAATCGGCAGTAACTCTTTCATTCCTGGATTTGAAGAAGCTTTAATCGGAATGAAAACTGGAGAATCACGTGATATTAACTTAACGTTCCCAGATACATACCATGTTGAAGAACTTAAAAATGCAGATGTTGTATTTAAAGTTGAGCTACACGAAATTAAAAAACGTGAAATCCCAGAACTTAACGACGAACTCGTTGAATTATTGGATGACGAAAACGTTGAAACTCTTGACGCTTTAAAAGCATCGGTACGTGAAAAATTAGAAACAGAAAAAAAATCAGCAGAAGAAGATCGTGCTAATGACAAATTAGTTCAAACAGTATCTGAAAATGCAAAAGTAGAAATTCCTACGGCAATGATCGAAGAAGAATTAAACCAAATGTTTAATGAATTCAACCAAAGATTATCACAACAAGGAATGAACTTTGAATTGTATACACAAATCTTAGGACAAACTGAAGAAGATGTTCGTGAGCAAATGCGTGAGGACGCTGGCAAACGTGTTCGTTCTCGTTTGGTCTTAGAAAAAATTGCTGAAGTAGAAGAATTAAAAGTAGAAGAAAATGAAGTTGAAGAAGAATATTCAAAGATTGCTGAAATGTACAATATGGAACTAGAACAAGTCAAAGAACTTGTCGCTCCAGACGCAATCCAATACGATATCTTACTTCGTAAGGCTGTGGAGTTAGTACAAACAACTCAAGCTTAATAAAAGACGCCTCGCGTCTTTTTTATCCTAAGGAGGTAAATTCTATGAGTGAATTAAATACGATGAATCTTCCTGTTGTTGCAACGCGGGGAGTAATTGTCTACCCAGGTCAAGAAATTATGATCGAAGTTGGACGAAACAAAAGCATCAATGCCATCAATGAGGCTGAAAAGTTTTTTAATGGCAATGTTTTATTGGTATCACAAAAAGACATCTTAATTGATGACCCTAGCAATGAAGAACTCTATGAATACGGGTCTTTGGTTTATGTTAAAAATATCAAACGCAAACAAGGGTTCTTGCGAGTCACTTTCTCTGGCTTACAAAGAGCGAAAATTGAGAAAATTAACGAAGACAGACAAATGTTATTTGCAAGCATTACCTTACTCGAAGATGAGCACGGGGATGCAAACGAAGAAACTGTTCTTGTTCGTAAAATTACTAAAGAAATTGAAACTTTTGCAGTTCAAAATATTCCATTGAATCCAGAAGTTTTCGCACAAATTACGCGTGGCGTTACTGCGTCACAATTCACAGATCAACTCTTACAATATTTTCCATTAACAGTCGAGCGTAAGCAAGAGTTCTTAGAAATGTTGGATGTAAATGAACGTCTGTATGGCATCATGGAAGAAATTCAAAAAGAAGCCATGTTGAATTCAATTGAATCAACGATTAATGAAAAAGTTAAAGACCGTGTTGAAGAAAATCAAAGAGAATTCTACTTACGTGAGAAAATGCGTGCCATTCGTGAAGAATTGGGTGACGTTTCTGATGTGGGAGAAGACACTGATGAATTCAGACAAATGCTTGAAGACAATCCATATCCTGAACATGTGCGAGAAAAAGCACTTGAAGAAATTGCCAGATACGAAATGTTACCGCAAGCATCTGGAGAATCAGGTGTCATCAGATCTTATATTGATTGGTTATTAAAAACTCCATGGTATCAAGAAACAAAAGACAACGAAAACTTAAATGAAGTTAGAGAAAGATTGGATGCGGATCATTTTGGCTTGGATAAAGTTAAAGACCGTATTATGGAATATCTGGCTGTTAAAAATATGACCGGTAACCTCAATGCGCCAATCCTGGCACTTGTAGGACCTCCAGGAGTTGGTAAAACTTCTCTTGCGAAGAGTATTGCTGATTCAATGGACCGTAAGTTTGTTAAGGCATCTTTTGGTGGCGTTAGAGATGAAGCAGAAATTCGGGGGCACCGTCGTACGTACTTGGGCTCATTACCAGGTCGTTTCATTCAAGGAATGAAAAAAGCAGGCGTAATCAACCCTGTCTTCTTAATTGATGAAATTGACAAGATGGCATCTGACTATAAAGGTGATCCATCAAGTGCAATGCTTGAAGTATTAGATCCAGAACAAAACAACATGTTCTCTGATAACTATCTTGAAGAACCTTATGATCTGTCTAAAGTTATGTTTGTTGCTACAGCAAACTACCTGGGTGACATACCAGAAGCACTTCGCGACCGTTTAGAAGTCATCGAACTCAGTTCTTATACTGAAGAAGAAAAAGTTGAAATTGCAAAACGTCACTTAATACCAAAACAAACTGCTTTAAATGGTCTTAAAAAATCACAATTTAAATTGGCAGATGATCAATTACAATTCATCATCCGTCACTACACAAGAGAAGCTGGTGTTCGTCAGTTAGAGCGTGTTATCGCATCGCTATGCCGTAAAACAGTTCTTGCTATTTTAGCAGATGGTAAGAAAAGCATCACCATTACTAAAAACAGAACTGAAGAATGGTTGGGTATTGCTAAATTTGAATATGGTCGTAAAGAACGTGAAAATCAAGTGGGTGTTGTAACTGGACTTGCTTATACTCAATTTGGCGGCGATGTGTTGCCAATTGAAGTCACCACATTTGATGGTAAAGGCAAGCTCATTGTTACAGGTCAACTGGGTGATGTCATGAAAGAGTCAGCTGAAATTGCATTTGGCTATGTTAAGAGTCATGCAAAAGAATTCAAGATTGAAACTGATTTCTTTGAAAAACATGATGTTCAAGTTCATGTTCCAGAAGGTGCAGTTCCAAAAGATGGTCCAAGTGCAGGTGTGACATTTACTACTGCTTTAATATCGGCTATCACTAATCGAAAAGTTCATTCGGATATTGCAATGACTGGTGAAGTCACATTACGTGGTAATGTCTTGCCAATCGGTGGATTAAAAGAAAAATCTCTTGCGGCTCATCGAGTGGGAATTACTCGGATTGTGATTCCAAAAATGAACGAAAAAGATTTGGTTGATATTCCTAAAGTAGTTAAAGATTCAATAAAATTCATTCCATGTGAAACTATGGAACAAGTTTTAAAAGAAGCATTGGCATGATCCAACATTTTTCAAGTGATGCTAGCTTAATAATTTCAGCAGCAGCAAAAGAACAATTCCCAATAACCGGTCAAAAAGAAATCGTCATGGTTGGGAAATCTAATGTTGGTAAATCCAGTTTAATTAATGCTTTATGCAATCGTAAGCGTTTGGCTTATGTCGGTCAAAGACCTGGTAAAACCCGTCTCATTAACTTTTTTCACATTGATGAAGCGTTGATGTTGGTGGATGTGCCTGGGTATGGCTTTGCCAACCGTTCTAAGGCCGAACAAATACACTATGGTACTTTGATGGACTCATATTTTGAACTCCGTCACCCAAGCATCATGTTGGTCATGATCGACATTCGTCGTGGCATGAGTGAAGAAGATGAAATGATGATGTCCTTTGCACAACATTATGGCATAGCTCATGCAGTCATCTTGTCTAAGGCTGATAAAGTCAGTCGTTCTAAAGCCATGTCAATGAAGATGAAAATTGCGAGTGATTATGATTTACCTGTGTTTTTGTTTTCAAACGTTATGGTTGATACGACAGAACACATTTTAAACTATTGTAAAGAAACGATGAAACTCCCTTAGGGGAGTTTTTTCAATAATTTCTCACCAAATCTTTGAATGCTGTATGTTATACTAAGGCCATAGATTTGGAGCATGCAGATGAAAAATAATGATACACTAAAGAAACCATCACGGTTTCAATTTAAAAAGCTACTTAAAGTTGCCAACGAAGCCAAAAGAAAAGAAGGTGGCTTCTTTTTAGGTCTTGTCTTCGACATCATCGTTTGTAGTTTTAAATATGATATGTCTTATAAAGAATACGGAATATATGACTTTCACAAGTTGAAAGCTGAAGACAGAAAGAAATTTTTAATGATGAGTGATGTGAATCGCATTAATGAGCGATACAATCACAGCATCGACCGAGAAATATTTGAGAATAAACTCCTATTTGCCAATGCATTTAGAGATTATATTGGCCGTGAAATATTAGATTTAAGAACTGCAGGACAAAATCGCTTCAATGCTTTTTTAGATATCTATCCTCAGTTTGTTGCCAAGACACTAGAAAATGATGAAAAAGCAAAGGTGTCAAAACATCAAAGAGTTGAAACAACCGATCTCATTGCCGCAAGAAGACAGTTGTTAAACTCAAAAAAATTTTTAATCGAATCTTTTATTAAACAAAATGATAAATTACAAGAATTATATCCTGAAAGTGTGAACACATTGCGCGTCTCCACATTTATTGATGAGGAAGGCAATGTTCAAGTATTAAATACAGCACTTAAACTCGGTATCGAATCCCATCGTGATAACTTTTCTCGAGGGGGGCTGTTTTCCGTTCCCAATGATAAAGGAGTCATTATCCGACCGTTTATTAATAAAAAGGGAAGTCTTTATGAGACGCATCCCACAAGTTTGGTTGATTTGATGGGCTTTGAAATTCCATTTTATCAAGAGGCCATAAATTTAGCTAAAGAGTGTGCACTTAAGTATCCTGAAGTTCGTTATGTCGGATGGGATGTCGCAATCTTAAATGATCGTGTCATCATTTTGGATGGAACTGTCTTTCCTAAGTTTTTCCAAATGCCCCCGTCGATGACTTTCTTTATGGGTGAGGCCATTCATAATTTAAGAGAAACTTATGATCAATACATGGATTTGTCTCGTTGATTTAGTCTTTTACTTTATGGTATAATAGTGTCAATGATTCGCAGATCAAGAAAAGTAAAATTAAAATGTGTCACAGAGAGTTGCTGGTTGGTGTAAAGCAATCACATTTTAATTAAAAAGTCACTTGGGAGAATTTTATCTGAATTAAGAGTAGGATAAGACGCATCACCCGCGTTAGGGGTTTGAGGTTAAGGAATTTATTCCTTGATAAATTAAGGTGGTAACACGACAAAGTCGTCCTTTTAGGATGACTTTTTTATTTGGAAAAGAGGATATTATGGAAAAATACAAAGTCCCAGTTTTAGAAACAGAACGATTAATATTAAGAGCGGTAGCGTATGCTGATGCAAAAGATATGTTTGAATATGCTTCAAATGAATTGGTATCCAGATACACATTATTTGGTGCTCATGCGTCTTTAGCAGAAACAAAATCCGTCATCAGAGAGGTGTTTCTATCTAAACCGGAAAACGGCATTCCTGAAAGTTTTGCCATTGTTGATAAAGAAACTAATAAAATGATCGGCACTTGTGATTTTTGGCCACTTAAAGAAGAAGGTGTCTTCGAAATGGGATATGCTTTACATCAAGACTATTGGGGTAAGGGCATCATGACTGAAGCAGGTACGAAAGTTTTGGATTATGCATTTTGCAACTTTCCAATATCTGTAATGTCTCTTAAACACCATGTAGACAATCCAGCATCAGGAAAAGTAGCACTTCATCTGGGCTTTACAGCCTTAGAAGTAGTGGAGAACGGAACGTTCACCATTTTGGGTGAAGCAGATGCAATGACATATGAACTCAAGAAGGAGAATTTTAAAAATGAAAACACTCGATAAAAAATACGATCACAACAAAGTTGAAACAGGGAAATATGAAGAATGGGTTAGTAAAGGCTATTATACTGCAGGAGACACTAGTAAAGAACCATATTCTGTTGTAATTCCACCCCCTAACGTAACAGGCGTGCTCCACTTAGGCCATGCTTGGGATAACACACTACAAGACATCATGATTCGTTATCAACGTTTATTGGGAAAAGATGCTTTGTATCTACCGGGTATGGATCATGCAGGGATTGCGACTCAGGCTGTTGTTGAGAAAAAACTTCGTTCAGAAGGGGTTTCTCGTTACGATTTGGGTCGTGAAAAATTCCTAGAGAAATCTTGGGAATGGAAAGAGGATTATGCAAAACGCATTCGTGAACAATGGGCAGACTTAGGAATTTCTGTAGACTATTCAAGAGAACGTTTTACTTTAGATGAAGGTTTAAATAAAGCTGTTAACAAAGTGTTTGTTGACTTATATAATGATGGATTGATATTTCAGGGATACCGCATCATCAATTGGGATGTTGAGGCCCAAACTGCCCTATCAAACATTGAAGTCAACCATAAAGAAGTTGAAGGGAAAATGTATACCTTTGATTATACTGTTGTTGAGACAGGGAAGAGCCTCAGAGTCTCCACAACACGTCCAGAAACGATGTTTGCTGATGTATGCTTAGTTGTTCATCCAGATGATAAGCGTTACACCGATGTCGTTGGACTTCATGCTGTGAACCCTGCTAACGGTGATGTGCTTCCAATCATTACTGATGATTATATCGATATCGAATTTGGTACCGGTGTCATGAAATGTACTCCTGCTCATGACCCTAATGACTTCACCATTGGGGAGAAATACGGTCTTGAAATGCCAATTTGTATCAACCCTGATGGAACGATGAACGAACTGGCTCATAAATTTGAAGGTTTAAATCGTTTTGATGCTCGTAAAGCATTGGTCTCATATATTGAAGACAAAGGAAAATTGGTTTCAATTGAAACGCATATTCATCAAGTGGGTCACTCTGAACGTACCAATGTTATTGTTGAACCTTACTTATCCAAGCAGTGGTTTGTAAAAATGAAACCATTGGCAGAAGATGTCCTAAAAGAGCAAGAAAAAGGTGCGATTACTTTCTACCCAGAAAGATTCAACAATACTTTCCAAACATGGCTTGAAAATATTGAAGACTGGTGTATTTCTCGTCAATTATGGTGGGGACATCGAATTCCAGCTTGGTTCCATAAAGAAACAGAAGAAATTTATGTTGGTTTAGAAGCTCCAGAAGACATTGAAAACTGGCGTCAAGATGAAGATGTTTTGGATACTTGGTTTTCAAGTGCCTTATGGCCTTTCTCAAGTTTGGGATGGCCTGAAGAAACACCTGACTTTGAGCGTTACTATCCAACCGATACATTGGTTACAGGATACGATATCATTTTCTTTTGGGTTGCGAGAATGGCTTTCCAAGCAAGATATTTCACAGGTAAAGCACCTTTTAAAGATGTCTTGATTCATGGTTTAATTCGTGATGAAGATGGATTAAAAATGAGTAAAAGTCTAGGTAATGGAGTTGATCCTATGAATGTTATTGAAGCCCATGGTGTGGATGCTTTGCGTTACTTCTTAACAACCAATTCAACACCAGGACAAGACATGCGTTATATTCCTGAAAAAGTTGAAGCGTCTTGGAATTTCATCAACAAACTCTGGAATGCGGCTCGATTTGTTGAGATGCATATCGAAGATCAATTTTATGATATTAAAAAAGCAAAACTTAATGTAGTTGACATTCACATCATCGAAAAGTTCAACGCAGTACTATCAGAAGTAAACCGAAATATGGATAAATATGAATATGCTTTGGTTGGAAACACGCTCACCCGCTTTGTTTGGGATGATTTCTGTTCTTGGTATATTGAACTTTCTAAATCTGGTTTAAACTCCAATGATCCTGAAGTGGTTTATGCTACAAAAGCGACACTTTATGAGTTATTGAAAAGTATTGTCATCGTATTGCATCCTTTTATGCCATTTGTTACTGAGGAGATTTATTTAACACTTGCTAATGTTGAAGAAAGCATCAACCTTGCACAATGGCCAATCGCAATAGATCATGAACTAATGAGTACCCACGAAGTTGATTTACTGATTGCTTCCATTACAGCAATCCGAGAAACAAAAGTCAGTTATGATGTTAAACCATCAAAAGTTTTGAGTATCTTTTTAGAAGACAGCTTAAACAATAAGTTAGAAATGGACGCCATGTTAAAAGCCATGCTAGAATCTATGGCTAAGGTAGAAGTTTCGGACACTAAAGACCACAGCCTTTCAGTTCCAATTCAAGGGGGAAGTCTTCACTTCATTCATGAAGAATTGGTTGACCAAGAAGCTTTAATTGAAAAACTACTGAAAGATCAAAAGAAATTAGAATCAGAAATTAAACGTGCACAGGGCATGCTTGCAAATGAAAATTTTGTATCGAAAGCGCCTGAGTCAAAGATATTAGAGGAAAAAGACAAGTTGGCTGAGTACGAACGCCAATTGGAAATTGTTAATAAACAACTCGTATAAACTTTTAAAGATTGTCATTCATTTGGCAATCTTTTTTTAATCTAAGAGTTAGGTGTTGTCATTTAATTGCAAAGATTGACATTTAATTCATAAAACGCGTATGATAATGTAAATGATGGAGCGTGAGAACATGATTGTAAAAAAGAACTTTAGTATTATGGATTATAAAGAAGAAGCATCATTCTTAAATGAAATGGCTTTAAAAGGTTTCAAGCTAAAAAAATTTATGGGTGATTCCTATGAGTTTACTGAGTCGGCGTCTTTTGTTTCTGATTATCGTATTGAGTATACAGTTGAGCCACTTGAACTTGATGCCTATACAATGTATGACCTAGTTGATACTTACCACTCAAGTAAGGGTGGCTATTATTCATATTTACTAAGAATAAGTTCCGGGGATGTACTTTCTAATGATGATAGGCTGAGTGTGATTGAGTTACAGAAATCAAGAACAGATCGATTCGCCTCATTTGTTTTGTTGGGTTTGTTATTTCTGTTTACATATTTATTCATGCAAAATAAAGATATGATATACCTTGTTATTATATTTGCTGCAGTGGTATTGGGGATTTATGTGTGGCAAGTAAGTAGAAGAATGAAACAAATCATCCATGAATTGAATAATAAAAACACAAAACTTTAGTAAACCTTTACTAAAGTTTTCTTTTGTGATATATTGAAAAAAAGGGGTGTTTTTATGGCGACTTTAAAGGATATTGCTAAATTAGCAGGCGTAAGTGTTGCAACAGTTTCAAGAATTTTGAATGAGGATGAGACCTTGAGTGTAAAAGTTGAGACCAGGGAGTCTGTTTTCTCTGCAGCAAAGTCTTTGAACTATAAAGTCAAAAAAAGAGTGAAAAAAGAAGTTAAAAGGTCGGTTGGGGTAGTGCAATGGATCTCTTCATATGAAGAGGAGGAGGATCCGTACTACTTTGGTTTAAGGATGTCGGTAGAAAACTTTTGCATTCAAAATAACCTTCGAGTTCATCGCTATTATATTGAGACTTTCGAAGAAATATTTGAAAACGATCATCTGGATGGTTTGATCTGTATTGGTAAGTTTTCATTACAGCAGGCCATGGATTTTGAAAGACATTGTCCAAAGATAGTGTTTGTGGATTCAAATCCTGATAGCAAGAAATACAGTTCGGTAGTTTCTGATTTAACTTTGGCAACCCTTGATTTAGTGGCTTATTTGAAAGAAATGGGCCATACGAACATTGGTTACATAGGTGGAAGAGAATATTTAGGGGGGACTGATTCGTTGTATGTTGATGCGCGAGAGCGTACTTTCAGACAAATCTTAAAAGATGATTCGTCCATTCATTGTGATGAGGCACATATTCATGTAAAGCAGTATAATGCCAAAACAGGATATGATTCTATGAAGAAGAGTCTTAAAATGGATTCGTACCCTACGGCCTTTATTTGCGCTTCTGATTCAGTGGCGATGGGAGCACTTTCAGCTTTGGGTGAGTATCGAAAGAAAAGCAAGCATCCAGTATCGATTGTTGGATACAACGATATTCAGTCTGCTCGGTTTTTTAATCCACCTTTAACAACAATGGCTTTAAATACTAAGTATATGGGCGAGTTGAGTGTGAGTTTGCTTTTATTGATCATGAAAACAGATAAGTTTGTTCCTTCAAAAATCGTTTGTTCATGCGAGTTAATTGTGCGTGAATCAGTTTTTGAACAAAAAGTTTCCTAAATCACTTGACAATAGCGCTTACATTTCATAGAATGTAGTTATTCCTAGTAAAAGTTTACTAGTGTTTAGTACAGGAGGACGTACAATGAAAAGATTCGGAAAATTAGCTTTAATTTTATTAGTGTCATTATCATTAGCTGCATGTGGAGCTAAGACAACTGATAAACCTGCAGATACGCCTGCAGAAGGTAAGACTTACAATATCGGTGTTGCGATTTATCAATACAACGATAACTTCATGACAGTATACCGTGAAGAATTGGTTAAATATTTTGGTGAAGTCGGCGCTAAAGACGGCAACACATACACAGTTGACATGCAAGATGGTAAAAACGATCAAGCAAACCAAACTGAACAAATCAATAACTTTATCGCTCAAGGTAAAGACTTGATTATCGCAAACTTAGTTGACCCTACAGGTGCAGATACAATCATCAATCTTGCAAAAGATGCTGATATCCCTGTTGTATTAATTAACCGCGAACCAGATGCAGACTCATTAGATATTTGGGCTGGAAAAACAACTTACGTTGGTGCTGATGCAACTCAATCAGGAACATTCCAAGGTGAAATGATTTTAGCTCTTGCTGACAAAGGCGACCTAAATGGCGACGGCGTTATCAACTACATCACACTTCTTGGAGATCCAGGTAACGTTGATGCACAACAAAGAACAGAATACTCAATCAAAGCTTTAGATGATGCAGGTGCTAAATCAAACGCATTGGCTTCACCTTACCAAGCTGACTGGGATACTGCAAAGGGTGAGCAATTCACTCGTCAAGCAATCGAACAATTCGGTGATAAACTTGAAGTTGTATTTGCAAATAACGATGGTATGGCATTGGGTGCAGTTCAAGCTGCTCAAGGTGCTGGCTTAACAGTTAACAAAGACATCTACGTAGTAGGCGTTGACGCAATTCCTGATGCTATGGAACTTCTAAAAGAAGGAACATTAACAGGAACAGTATTGAATGACCACTTTAACCAATCACATACAGCAGTTGATGTTGCGGTTAAATTATTAGCTGGTGAAGATGTATCAGCATACTACTGGAGTGACTATGTAATGGTTACTAAAGTTGAAGATGCAGAATTAAGCGCAAAAACACCACGCGAAGAAACAGTAGCACAAGTTAAAGAACGCTATTCAAAACGTTAAGATTTTTTAAAACTAAGATTCATTCAAGTGTGCCTCAAGGCACACTTGAATACTTTATAGAAATGGAAGTGTGACTATGGACGGAAGTATGATTACAAACGAATATGTATTAGAGCTCAGTAATATTTCAAAAGAATTTCCAGGCGTTAAAGCTTTAGATAATGTTAATTTTAATTTAAAACCTGCGACAGTACATGCTCTTATGGGCGAAAATGGTGCGGGTAAATCAACACTGATGAAATGCCTCTTTGGTATTTACAAACGTGATGCAGGAGAAATGAAATATAATGGTGAGCCATTTGAGCATAAAGATTCTAAAGAAGCTTTAGATTCAGGTATTGCGATGATTCATCAAGAACTTCAACCAATCCGAATGATGTCAATTGCTGAAAATATCTTCTTGGGAAATTATCCTTTGACGAAATTTGGTTTTATTGATCATCATAAGATGAATGAAGAAACCAGCACGTTACTTCAAGAAGTTGGGATGCATATTGATCCTAAGACGATGTTAAATGAATTAACAGTATCTCAAATGCAACTGGTAGAGATTGCGAAGGCCATATCACATAATGCAAGAGTCGTGATTATGGATGAGCCTACTTCCTCATTAACATCTTCAGAAGTTACATTATTATTTGAAATCATCAGAAAACTCACAGAACGTGGGATTGCGATTATTTATATTTCTCATAAAATGGATGAAATTCTAGAAATTTCAGATGACATCACTATCATGCGTGATGGAAAATATGTTGGCACATGGCCAGCGAGTGAAATGAACAATGCTAAAATTATTAAAAATATGGTTGGACGTGAATTATCCAGTATGTATCCACAAAAAACAAATTCACCAACTGATGAGACTGTCTTGCGAGTTGAAGATTATTCTTCCCCCAATCCATTGTCATTCAGCTCATGCTACTTTGAACTAAAAAAAGGTGAAGTATTGGGTGTGGGTGGTTTAGTTGGGGCACAACGTACAGAATTGATGGAAGCAATCTACGGCATGCGCGAGCTAAAAGCCGGAAAACTTTATCATCTGGGTAATGAGATTTCAATTAAGAGACCAGCAGATGCCATAAAAAACGGGATCGCATTGGTTACTGAAGACAGACGTACAGATGGAATCTTTGGCGTATTATCAGTCAGTGATAACGTCGCGATTGCTTCAATAAACAATTATGTTGGTAAAAACATGCTTTTAGATAACAAAAAAATTAATGAATTGGTTGACAGCAGTGTCAAACGTTTGAGTATTAAAACGCCCAATAACCAAGCGCGTATTGAGAACTTATCTGGTGGAAACCAGCAAAAAGTTATTCTATCTCGTTGGTTAGCAAATGATCCTGACATCTTGATTCTAGATGAACCAACACGAGGGATTGATGTTGGAGCGAAATACGAAATTTATGAAATAATTAACCAAATGGCCGAAATGGGCAAAAGTATCATCGTTATTTCTTCTGAAATGTCTGAATTATTGGGTGTTTCTGATCGTATTATGGTGATGTGTGAAGGTCGCGTTTCCGGATTCTTATCTGGGGAAGATGCGAACCAAGAACAAGTCATGGTGTTGGCAACGAAGTTTATGAAGGAGAAATAAATAATGAAAACTAAAAAATTTGATATAAAAAGCTTTTTTACAAACTACTCAATGTACTTGGTGGTTTTGGTATTAATTCTATATACAGGATTCACTCGTGATAACTTCTTTACTGTTCGTAATGCCTCAAACATTTTCTCTAATGCATCAATCCGATTCATTATTGCTTTGGGTGTTTCTGGTACTTTAATTACACGCGGTAATGACTTGTCATCAGGTCGTATTGTTGGGTTGAGTGCAATCATCACTGGTACATTAGTACAACGTGTAGATTTCGCAGGACGTTTTTTCCCAAACCTTCCTGACTTGCCTTTATTTGTACCATTGTTGATAGTTATTGCTGTTGCCACATTTGTTGGTTTAATCAACGGTTTGGTCGTTTCTAGACTTCATGTTCCACCGTTCCTAGCAACTCTTGGGATGCAAATTATTGTTTATGGTGTGAATATGATTTATGGTAAGAATCAACCAATCGGAACATTCAAACCAGAATTTGTTAAAATCGGCCAGGGAAAACTCTTTGGAGAAATACCATATGTTGCAATCATTGCTTTAGCAATTGGTATCTTCATGTGGGTCTTATATAATAAAACTCGTTATGGTAAATATATGTACGCTATTGGTGGTAACGAACAAGCAGCTGAAGTTTCAGGTGTTAACGTTAAACGCTCTAAGCTTAAAATATATGCTTTAGCTGGTTCACTGTATGGTGTTGCTGGTTACTTATTGGCTGCTAAAACAGGATCAGTGGGCCCATCTTCTGGAATGGGTTATGAACTTGAAGCCATTGCTTCTGCTACAATCGGTGGTGTTTCTACTGCTGGTGGGCAAGGGACTGTACCCGGGGTATTCCTAGGGGTATTCGTATTTGAACTTCTAAAAACAAGTTTGGCATATCAAGGGGTTTCTCCTGAGTATACAAACGTTATTCAAGGGGCAATCATTATTGTTGCAGTTGCACTGGATATTAGAAAAACAATGAGAAGAAAATAATGAAAACTGATCAAATGAAAAAAGAATTTAAATCAGTTTTCAACTTAGAGTCTACGGAATCATATTTCACACCTGGGCGTATTAATTTAATTGGTGAACACATCGATTATTCTGGGGGTCATGTATTCCCAGCAGCAATTACTTTTGGTACTTATGCTGAAGTTAAAAAAAGAGATGATAATAAAATTCGCTTGTACTCAATGAACTTTGAAGATTTGGGAATCTTCGAGTTCTCTTTAGATAATTTGGTTTATGATGTCAACGACAATTGGACTAATTATGTTAAAGGGGTCGTTAAAATGATTCAAGACGCAGGTCATGAAACATCTACTGGTTTTGATGCTTTATTTTATGGAAACATTCCTAATGGGGCTGGATTATCTTCTTCTGCTTCATTGGAAGTTTTAAGTGGTCTCATCGTTTCAACGCTTAACGAACTGGATTTAGATATGATGGAAATTGTTAAATTATCACAAAAAGCTGAAAATCAATTTGTCGGTGTCAATTGTGGTATTATGGATCAATTTGCAGTTGGTATGGGTAAAGAATCTCAAGCAATGTTGTTAAATACAAATACACTTGAATTTGAATATGTTCCAATCAATCTTGCGGGTCATTCAATTGTCATCATGAACACTAATAAGCAAAGAGGTTTGGTAGACTCAGCGTATAATGAACGTCGTTCTCAATGTGAAACAGCATTGGAACTTCTTCAAACCATTGAATCAAAACCTTATCTTTGTGATTATGATTTAGATTTCCTATTGGAAAATAAGGATTTATTTGAAGATGAACTCGTGTTCAAAAGAGCCCATCATGCAATCAGTGAAAATGTGAGAACATTAAAAGCCGCTGATGTTTTAAAACAAAATAATTTGAAAGCTTTCGGTGAACTCATGAATCAAAGTCACATCAGTCTTCGTGATGATTATGACGTTACTGGCAAAGAGTTGGATTGTGTTGTTTCTTCCGCTTGGAAACAAGAGGGTGTTTTAGGAGCAAGGGTTACGGGCGCAGGTTTTGGCGGTTGTGCACTTGCAATTGTAAAAGACGAAAATGTCCAATCATTCATTGATGCTGTAGGTAAAGATTACCTAGAAGAAATCGGCTATTCTGCTGACTTTTACGTAGCATCTGTGGGTGATGGCGCAAAAAAACTTTAAGATGAACAATCTTAAAGTTTTTACAATAAAAAACGATTTTCTCGAAGTGGAAATTCTTAATTTAGGTGCCACACTTATATCTTTTAAACATATGTGTGATGAAGTTAATATTGTATTAAGATATGAAGACACAGAATCATACCGTGAAAATGGGGGTCCTTATCTTGGTGCGACCATTGGTCCTACATCAGGACGCATTGCTTATGGTAAATATGATGATCATGTCTTAACATTAAACAACGGTGTCAATCATCTTCATGGAGGACACAGTGGACTCCATCAAGTGTTCTTTAAAGTAATGAATAAAAGTACTGATTCTTTGATTCTAAAAGCCAGTGTGGATCATCATATAGACGGTTACCCAGGTCAAATTGATTATAGTATTTCATATCAATTAAGAGAAGAATCTTTAATGGTTGAATACACTGCAATACCCAGTGAAGATCAATACATTAACATGACCAATCATGCTTACTTTAATTTAAAGGGTGAGGGTTCTGTTTCAGATCACAAACTAAAAATTGAGAGCGGGATGCGTTCAGAAATCTCAAAGGATTTAAATAATTCAGGTTTAAAAGAAATTATTTGTGGAGATTCGTTCGATTTTAATCAATCAAAATTATTGTCAGAATGCTTCGATTCAGGTGAAAAACAATTTGAAATCACACGCAATCTTGATCATTTCTTTTTGGGAAATGAATTAGAATTATATGGTGATGATAAGGTTCTTACGGTTAAAACAAATCAAGCTGGCTTCCAAGTGTACGGCGGTAATTACTTTGATGAAGGGTTTAAGGATGAATGGGGTACTTTGGTTAAAAATCAATCAGCTTTAGCTATTGAACCTCAAAAAGAACCCAATGAAATTAATTTATATCCCAATATAAAATTGAATTCAAAAGAGAATCCTTACAAGGCCCTTAATATATATACATTGAAATTAGAAGATTGAAGTTTTATTT
Source organism: uncultured Erysipelothrix sp. (assembly GCA_965365985.1). Lineage (GTDB taxonomy): Bacteria > Bacillota_I > Bacilli_A > Erysipelotrichales > Erysipelotrichaceae > Erysipelothrix. Next base: position 40,099 of record CBDUDQ010000003.1, read on the forward strand.
AACGACACTTTATGTGTCTTTTTTTCTTTCTTTTCACACTGAGTTTGTAAATTTTCATTTCTACTTTATTAATTTGAAGGTGTTTGCTGTGAATTTTGCATTGCATTCAAAACAGCACATAACTTATCCTTCTTTTAACCTATATAGTGGGTCATTGGCGGGTTGAAGTTAAACTACCGCTATTTGTTTGTTACGTTTGTTTAGGGAGCGTAGCGGGCGTTCTTTTGCTTACAGGAGAGGGTTTTCAGACTTAAGTGTTTCCTAAATAAACACAAGAAAAGGTGCTGACTTTAAAGTCAGCACCTTTTTAATTCATGATGTTTTATTATTGATCCAAAGGTGTATATATGAATTTCTTTACAATTGCGGTTGTCACAATATAAAGGAATACAATACCCAGAACCCAAACAAGGTGAATGTTATTCAACATTTCAAGTTCAATTGTTTTAGCAAGTGGTGTTGTAACGAATAGAATCGTACCAATCACTGATAATGCTGAAACAAAGATTAAGAAGATTGAAGGCTTGTTTTTAAGTGAGAATGGTTTTTTGGCTCTAATAACAAAGATAACCAATGTTTGGGATAAGATCCCAAACGTAAACCAGAATGTTTGGAATAATGTTTGTTGTTCAACAGTTCTAACTTTGAATACAAACCACAATACTACGAAACACATGACATCAAAGACTGAAGATAAAGGTCCAAAGACTGCCATAAAGTTAGTTAAACTTTTGGCTTCTAAACGTCTTGGTTTGTCTAAATCTTCTGGGTCACAGTTATCAAAGGGAATTCCAGTTTGAGCTAAATCTGATAATAAGTTTTGAACTAAGATATGAACAGGAAGTAATGGTAAGAAAGGCAAGAAGATGGATGCGACCGTAACAGAAATCATGTTACCAAAGTTTCCAGAAACGGCCATTTCTAAATACTTAATCATGTTAACGATTGTTTTTCTTCCTTCAAGTACTCCTTTTTCAAGGACTGTTAAATCTTTTTTAAGTAAGATAATATCTGCTGAATCTTTAGCAATATCTACGGCTGTATCAACAGAGATTCCAACGTCTGCTTGTTTAAGAGCGAGGGCGTCGTTAATTCCGTCTCCCAAGAATCCAACTGTATGGTTGTTTGCTTGAAATGCTTGTACAATTCTTTGTTTTTGAACCGGTGAAATCTTGGCAAATAGGTGACATGTTCCAACTACTGCTTGAAGTTCATCATCTGTCATTGCTTCGATGTCTTTACCTAAGAATGTTACATCAGTATCAATTCCAACTTTAGAACATACTTTCTTAGCAACACCCAGTGAGTCACCAGTGATAACGACCACGTCGATACCGTGATTGTTTAAACTTTCAATCGTAGGTTTGGCACTTTCTTTAGGTGGATCCAAGAATCCAACAAACCCAATGAGTACCATATCTGATTCATCTTCAACACTGAATTCATGATCATAAGGGATGTCGTTTTTTTGAGCGACAGCAATCATTCTTAGACCATCATTGTTATGTTGTTCATAAACTTCCATGGCTTCTTCACGGATTTCATCATTAAGTTCTGTGATGACACCATCATGATCAATCCATTTACAGATTTTCATCATTTCTTCAACAGCACCTTTTGAAATTAATTGGCGCTTGTCATTGTTGTCTTCTAATATAACTGACATTCTTCTTCTTGCGAAATCAAATGGAATTTCATCAACAACTGTATAGTAATCCACAAGGTCATTCATGTTATATGATTCAGCACGGTCAATGATTGCGACGTCAATCAAGTTTCTAAGACCTGATTGGAAGCTTGAGTTAAGGTATGCATGACGCAAGACCCTCATATCATCATCACCCGCAGTATCCATATATCGTTCTAAGATGATTTCATCTTGTGTGATGGTACCCGTCTTATCTGTACACAGAACATCCATTTCACCAAATGTTGAAATTGCCGATTGACTCTTAACAATTGTTTGGTGTTTTGACATGTTGATGGCACCCCGTGCCAATCCACTACTCAATACAACAGGCAGCATTTCTGGAGTTAATCCAACTGCAACTGTTAGGGCGAATAAGAAAGCAATTAAGAAATCTTGTTTTAGTAAACCATTAATTATAAAGATAACAGGCAACATGACAAGCATGAGGCGCATTAGCAATGTTGATATGGTAGCAATACTTGTCTCAAAACTGTTTGCACGTTTAGTGTTTTTTAAGCTGCTGCTCATTTGACCTAAGTAAGTTTCGTTCCCTGTACGAATGACAAGGGCACGACCACTACCAGATACAACGTTGGTTCCCATGAGCGTTAAGTTTGAGTAATCACTGTCGGCATCCATTAAGTCTTTATCAAATTTAACAAATTTTTCAACTGGCAAAGATTCACCCGTTAAAGTGGCTTGCGAAATAAATAAATCCTTTGCTGATAAGACTCTTAAGTCAGCAGGAATGATATCACCAGCAGACAATCGAATGATGTCTCCAATAACAATATCATCGATTGGGATCTCAATAAACTTCCCATCTCTGAGTGCTGCTGTGGTATTGGATACCATGTTAAGCAATTTATCAGTTGCTGCACTGGAACGTTCTTCCTGAATGAAAGATATTAAGGTAGATATGATGACAATGACTGCTAGGATTGATACGGTCAAATAATCTTTTTCTTGTGCTAAGAGCACATCAGATATTAATGTTATGGCAATTACCACCATCAAAACCAAGTTAAAGGGGTTAATCAGAACATTAATAAATCCAAATATTGGGTTCTTCTTTTTGTGAGGTTTAATCTCGTTTGGTCCCAACTCTTCAAGTCTTTCAGCCGCAAATTCTGATGAGAAACCTTGCGTGCTTGCTTGAAATTCTTCAAGCAGATCCTCTTGACTTATTTGTAATAGGTCCAAGAGTTTATTTTTTTTCTGTGTCATGCTGACATACCTCTTTTCTACGAATAAGAGTTCAAATTAGAAGATGGCAACCACAAGGGGTCTTCTTCTAAGTTGTGCTCTTCAATTAATATATAACTACAACACTGACTTTCCATTAGTTTGCCACCTCATTTCTTTATAAACTATACCAAAAAACAGAGCATTAATCAATATA
>CBDUDQ010000004.1:0-40359 GCA_965365985.1 uncultured Erysipelothrix sp.
ATCATGAGATTATTCCGGACCGCATTGAAGCGGGAACGTATATGATTATGGCTGCTGCGATGGCAGATGACATGTTAATTGAAAACATCATTCCTCTTCACTTGGAGGCTTTAACTTCTAAGTTAATTGAAATGGGTGTCAACATTAAAATGGGTTCTGATTTTGCAAGAATTAAAAAAAGTGAAAACCTAAAAGCAGTTGAAGTAACGACACAGACGTATCCTGGGTTTGCGACGGATTTACAACAACCGCTAACAACCTTGATGACTCAAGCTATAGGAACTTCAAATATTCGTGAGACTATATATAAAGAACGTTTTAAACACTGTGGTGAATTACAGAGAATGGGTGCCAACATCCGTTTGAGTACTGCACAGGCCAGTATTGTTGGTTCAGCTGATCTTTATGGGGCTGATGTTACGGCTACTGATCTTCGTTGTGGCTCATCTTTGGTTGTGGCTGGCTTGCTTGCTGAGGGTGTGACTACAATTGATGACATCTATCATATTGATCGTGGTTATGATGGTTTAGTGGGTAAACTCAAACTTATGGGTGCCGATATTTGGCGAGAAAAGATTTAATGGAACACCTTTCCGTATGAAAGGTGTTTTTTCTTTAAGTAATCGTTTCACATGTGCAATATCTTTGTGAAGAAATTAACTCTATTAACTAGCGAAGTGCAATTTCAAATGAATTAGACAAAAAGATTGGGTTTCTTATTGATTAAGGTGTTTTAATTGAGAGTCATTATCATTTTTCTATTTGTGCATGTGATAAAATTGTCTTGTGGAGGTAATACTATGACAAAAAATTGGGAAGGCTTTAAAACTGGAGTCTGGACAGAAGAAATTAACGTCCGTGACTTTATTCAAACAAACGTGAATCCTTATGAGGGTGACGACACATTCTTGGCAGAAATTTCTGAGAATACGGACCGCTTATGGCAACGTTCACTGGAACTTTTAAAAGAAGAAACAAAAGTTCGTGTACTTGACATCGAAATGGATTCCATTTCTGGTGTAAATAACTTTGGACCAGGTTATATCATCGAAGCAGATGAAGAAATCGTGGGACTACAAACTGATGCACCTTTAAAACGAATCATCAATCCATTTGGTGGGATTCGTTTGGTCGAAAATATCCTTAAAATTTATGATCGTGAATTAGATCCTAAAATGGCTGAGTTTTTTCACAAATATACTAAAACTCATAACCAAGGTGTTTTTGATGCCTATACTCCTGAAATTCGTAAATACAGAACAACAGGTCTTTTAACAGGACTTCCTGATGCTTATGGCCGTGGCCGTATCATTGGTGACTACCGTCGTGTTGCTCTTTACGGAATTGACGCATTGATTACTCAAAAGAAAAAAGACTTATTAACAGTTAAACCAAGCAATGAAAAACAAATTCAATTAAGAGAAGAAGTTAATGAACAAATTCGTGCACTTGCTGATATTAAATCAATGGCAGCAACATACGGTTGTGACATCTCTGAAGGCGCAACAAACGCAAAAGAAGCCATCCAATGGACTTACTTTGCTTACCTTGCAGCTATCAAAGAAAACAACGGGGCAGCAATGAGCTTGGGTCGTACATCTTCATTCTTAGATATCTATATCGAACGTGATATTAAAAATGGTGTTATTGATGAAAAACAAGCACAAGCTTACATTGATCAATTTATCATGAAATTACGTTTAGCAAGACACTTAAGAACACCTGAATATGATGATTTATTTGCTGGTGACCCTACTTGGGTTACTGAGTCAATTGGTGGTATGGCACAAGATGGCCGTACATTAGTTACTAAAAACTCATTCAGATACTTACATACTCTAACAAACCTAGGACCTGCACCAGAACCAAACATGACAGTTCTTTGGGCAGAAGACCTACCTTTAGGCTTCAAAAAATATTGTGCAAAAATGTCAATTGAGACAGGCGCAATCCAATATGAAAATGATGACATGATGCGTGCCGAATTCGGTGACGATTATGGTATCGCTTGCTGTGTTAGTGCAATGCAAATCGGGAAACAAATGCAATACTTTGGTGCCCGTACAAACTTAGCTAAAGCACTTCTTTATTCAATCAACGGGGGTGTCGATGAAATTAAAGGCATCAAAGTTATTGATAATGTTCCAGTAATGGAAGACGAAGTCTTAGATTTCGACAAAGTTATGAAAGCTTATGACGATGTATTAAAAGTAGTCGCATCTGTTTATGTTGATACAATGAATATCATTCACTACTCACATGACAAATATGCTTACGAAAAGAGCCAAATGGCACTTCATGATACACACGTTGATCGCTTAATGGCTTTCGGTATTGCTGGACTTAGTGTTGTCGCTGACTCACTATCCGCAATTAAATTCGCAAAAGTTAAACCAATCAGAAACGAAGAAGGACTCACTGTCGATTTCGATATCGAAGGCGATTATCCTAAATACGGTAATGATGATGACCGTGTAGATGCATTGGCTGTTGATCTTGTTGAACGTTTCATGCGTTATTTAAGAACTCATGAATTGATCAGAGATGCAAAACATACTCTAAGTATTCTAACAATCACATCAAATGTTGTTTATGGTAAGAAAACAGGTTCAACACCTGATGGACGTCATAAAGGTGAACCATTTGCACCTGGGGCAAACCCAATGCACGGTCGCGACAGTTCAGGAGCACTTGCTTCATTGAACTCAGTTGCTAAGATCCCTTATACAGACGTTTGTGAAGATGGGGTTTCAAACACATTCTCAATCGTGCCTCAAGTTCTCGGTAAATCTGAAGAAGAAAGAATCGACAACTTGGTAGGTGTAATGAATGGTTACTTTAGCCAAAAAGCGCATCACTTGAACGTAAACGTATTAAATCGTGAACTATTACAAGATGCCATGATTCACCCAGAAAAATACCCACAACTCACAATTCGTGTCTCCGGATATGCGGTAAACTTCAATAGACTTTCTACTGAACAACAGCAAGAAGTTATTGACCGTACTTTCCATGACTCAATCTAGTCGTACAGGTTACGTAAGAAAATTAGAAACAATGGGAATGGTGGATGGTCCAGGAATACGAACAATCGTATTCCTAAGTGGCTGTCCACTTCGTTGTCTCTTCTGTCATAATCCAGATATGTGGAAAACTGAAAAAGAAGATGCGACAACAGTTGAAGAGCTGATCAAAAAGCTCAAACGTTATCAACCTTACTATGGAGACGAAGGGGGCGTAACGTTTTGTGGTGGCGAACCACTCAACCAACCCGAATTTCTATATGACATGATGAAAGCTTGTAAAGAAGAAGGTATCAGTACTTGCCTTGACACTTCTGGCTTTGGTCGTCCCGATACGTTTGATGATATTTTATCGGTTACCGATACCATTCTCTATGATATTAAAGGTTTAGAAGATAAAAAATACAGAGAAATGACAGGGGCTCCAATCAGAACGACCAACGTTTTCTTAGCTAAAGCACAAGAAAAAGGCGTTAAGATTTGGGTTAGAATTGTCATTGTTCCTGGATTTCATGATAATTATCAATACATGGATGATTTAGCAGAATACATTGCGCCATTAGATAATATTGAACGCATTGAATTGTTGCCATACCATACTATGGGTGTGAATAAATATGAAACCATCAACAAAGAATACCCTTTAGAAGGTGTTCCTGCGATGGAAAAAGAAATGTGCATGACATTTCAAGAGTATTTAATCGCAAAAGTTGATACAATAAGATTAGAACTAGACGAAAAGTGATCCTATAAGGTTCGCTTTTCTTTTATTTTATAAGGAGGTTCTTATGCTAAGAATTGGTTTAAGTGCTTTATACATCGCAATTCAATCTTATTTTATTTATGATGCCATCGTAATACAGAAGTCTCCATTCTGGGCTATATTATGGTCTTTAGGGATCTTACTGGTTATGTATGATTTCTACGATAAACAAATTAAGAAGAAAGATAATAAAAATAACAGTCATAAAAACAAATAATAAGTAAAGGCAAACTCTTAATACACTCATTCTTAATATGATATTATTTAATTATAAATTCAAAAGAGGGAGGCATATTATGAATCACATAGATGATAGAGAATTCATTTTAGAGAAATTGAAAAAGAAAGTTTTATATATCTTGCTTGGAATCATATATATTTCTTTCATCGGATTACAAGTTTCAAGACTTCGGGTATTTACTGATAATAGCACTTTATTTTCTGAATTTTTATATTTACCTGCTTATATCGCGATTCTAATAATACCAATTATGTTTTTGCTTTATATATTTCTAAATTTAAAAATTAAAAAACTAAAGAGACACAGAGAAGATTTTAACTTTAGGGATTTAATCACTCCCAAGTCGATTCTTATATTCGTATCCCTGTTATTGATGGCAATCATACTGATCTATCAAAATTAATGATTTTTCTGTAGAAGCACCTCACGGTGCTTTTCTAATCCTAATTCTTGACTAAAGAAAAAAAGTCTATTATACTGTACATGCGAATGATTCGCATGTAGGAGTTTATATGAAAAAAACACTGATATTAATAATGATCACTTTATTGGCCTTAACGGGGTGTACCCAGAAAATTGAATCTGATAAGATTCAAATCGTAACGAGCTTTTATCCCATTTATGATTTTGCTTTAAAAGTAGCCGGAGATAAGGCAGATGTGCTTAACTTGATTCCATCTGGACAAGAGGCCCATGGCTTTGATCCAAGTGCAAGAGAACGCGTTCTTATTGAAGAAGCTGATATCTTTGCTTATAACGGCGCTGGTTTTGAAGCATGGACCGATAAAGTAATTGGTTCAATTCAGAATAAAAATGTAAAGGTAGTTGAGACAAGCAAGAAAATTGATTTGGACTTGGCTCTAGATGATCATGAAGACGACGACGAAGACCATGAAGGTCATGATCATGGCATCTATGATCCGCATACTTGGTTGAATCCTTTGAATGCAAAAATACAAATGGAATCCATTTTAGATGCGCTTATTGAGGTTGATCCTGAAAATGAAGCATACTACCAAACAAATTTTGACTTTAATGCCAAGATGTTTGATCGATTAGATGAAGACATGCATGAAGCACTAAAAGACCTACCCAATAGAAAAATTGTAGTAGAACACAAGGCATTTTCTTATTTGGCAAAACAATATGATTTAGTACAAGAATCAATTTCAGGCATCGTTCCAGATTCTGAGCCCAATGCAAGAGAGATGGAACGCATTATTGAATTCATTAAAGATAACAACGTTTCAGCAATCCTTCTAGAAACTATGGGTAATATGAAGGTTATTGAAGCCATTCAAAAGGAGACAGGTGTCAAAATACTAAGAATATCTTCACTAGAAACTCTTTCTAAAGAAAGAATGGATGCTGGGGATGACTATATTTCTGTAATGACAGAAAACTTAGAGAACATACTATTGGCCCTTAAATAAACTATGATAGAAATTAAAGATTTACACTTTGCTTATGAAAAACATGAAGTCCTTTGTAATATTAATTTAAAAATTAATCAAGGTGATTTTGTGGCGGTGTTAGGAAATAATGGTTCTGGTAAGTCGACTTTATTAAAGTTGATATTAGGGTTCTTAAAACCCAATATTGGTGAAATCAAGATGATGGATGAAAACTCTCATGAGTTTGAGCTTCATAACGTTTTGGGTTATGTACCTCAAGGGGGCTTATTAAACGTTTCTTCTTTCCCTGCGAATGTCTTGGAAATTGTCATGCTTCGTTTAAAGAAAAAACATTTCTTTTCATTTAAAAAAGACAACAGAAAAGATTTAGCATTAAAATCATTGAAAAAAGTTGGCATCGAGAATTTGGCTTATCAAGCCATCTCTACTTTAAGTGGGGGGCAGCTCCAACGGGTTTTGATTGCCCGCGAATTGGTGGTGAATCCTGAACTCATTATTTTGGATGAGCCAACAACAGGACTTGATTCTACTTCAAGTGAAGCACTGATTAAGATTCTTGAACAACTCAATGATCAAGGGATTACCATTGTGATGGTGAGTCATGATTTTGATGAAATTAAGGATCATGTGAACCGTGTCTTTAGAGTAAAAGACAGACACATTACTGAGGTGGCTTTATGAGTTTCCTAAAATATGAGTTTATGCAAAATGCATTTATTATTGGTGGTTTATTGGCAATCATCTTACCTTTGATTGGGGCAGTGATGGTCTTTAAGCGCCTGTCTATGATTGGTGAGGCATTGTCTCACGTTTCTATGGCAGGAGTGACCTTGGGGCTCTTAATGGGCTTTGATCCGATTATTGGAGCGATTGTGATGAGTATCATTGCGGCTTTGAGTATTGAACTGATTCGTAAGCGAATTAATCAGTATAGTGAGTTGTCAATTGCCATCATCATGTCTGCGGGTGTGGGTTTGGCTGGGGTCTTATTGGGTTTCTTACAAAATCCAGCGAATTTTAACTCGTTCTTATTTGGGAGTATCTTGGCAATTACTCAAAGTGAGTATTTGATTGCTGTGATATTGGCTTTAATTGTAATGGCATTGTCTTTAATATTCTACCGTGAGTTTTTCTATATTGCGTTTGATGAGGCGTCTGCTAAGATTTCTGGTATTAAAGTGAATCGGATGAACATTCTCTTTACCATATTGACTGCTATAACAGTTTCAATTACTTCTAGAATTGTTGGGGCTTTGATTGTTTCTTCATTACTGGTCATTCCACTGACTTGTGGGATGCAAGTATCCAACAGCTACAAGCAAACTTTATTCAGATCGAGTTTATTCTCATTGTTCTTTGTTTGGGGTGGTTTAACCATTTCATACTATTTCCCAGGGGGCTTAAAGCCAGGTGGAACCATTGTATTACTGGGGGTCGTTACTTTAATTGTGATACTGGTATTTAAATCTATTAAGAAGACACTTCATTAAATTGAGGTGTTTTTATTTACCCTAATGTAAAATTAAAGCGAATATTAGATTCTATTGCTCAAAAGTGCAAATTACTCGTTATTAATACTAAAGAATGATTATCTTATTAATGATATTGTATAGTTGCGAGGTGAAGAAAATGGAAAAAAATCCGTTATTGAAATTAAGTAATAAAGAAAGTGTTGGCGTATACTGTGCGTGTACTGCTAACGAAATGGTAATTGAAGCAACTTTAGAATTTGCTAAAGAAAAAAATTCTCCAGTTGTGATTGAGGCTACAGCAAACCAAGTAGACCAAAATGGTGGTTATACAGGAATGACGCCTTTAGACTTTAAAAACTTTGTTTTCGCTTTATCTGACAAAGTTGGTTATGATAAGAAACGCATTATCTTAGGTGGAGACCACTTAGGCCCATTAACTTGGACAGATCTAAATGAAGAAGAGGCAATGAAAAATGCCATTACTCTTGTTTATGATTATGTTTATGCTGGATTTACAAAAATTCACTTAGACACATCAATGCGAGTTGCTGATGATTCAACAACAGAAGCATTATCAGATGAAACAATTGCACGTCGTTCAGCCATACTGGCAAAATCTTGCTTGGCTGCATATGATGACTTGTTAAAAGTTGATCCTGAAGCAATGTTCCCAGCATTCATTATTGGTTCAGAAGTTCCAATTCCTGGGGGCGCACAAGAAAAAGAAGATACATTGGCTGTCACAAGTCCAGATGCATTCAAATCAACTTATGAAACTTTCAAAAAAGTGTTTGAAGAACATGGTGTATCTAAAGTATTTGAAAACGTTATCGGAATCGTTGTTCAACCAGGTGTTGAATTCGGTGATGAAGACTTATTCCAATACAACCGTGAAAACGCTAAGGTGTTAACTTCAACACTTAAAGACGAATTCGCAACATTGGTATTTGAAGGTCACTCAACTGACTATCAAACACCAGAACATTTAAGAGAAATGGTACAAGATGGTATCACAATCCTTAAAGTTGGACCCGCATTAACATTTGCTTTAAGAGAAGCATTGTTTGCATTGTCACACGTTGAAGATTACCAATGTGAGAATCCTTCACATTTCATTGATGTTCTTGAAAAAGCCATGATGGACAAACCTAAAAACTGGGAAAAACACTATCACGGAACTGAAAAAGAATTATTCTTGAAACGTAAGTTCTCATATTCAGACAGAGCACGTTACTACATGCCAGTTGATGAAGTTCAAGCAGCAATGCAAACACTGATCAGCAACCTGAATGAAAATGGAATCTCAATGACTCTATTATCACAATACCTGCCATACCAATACCGTCACATTAAAGATGGTTTGATTGAAAATAATGCAGAAGCAATCATTAAAGACTATGTTAAGTTATACTTAGAAGATTACGAGTATGCTACAGAGTCACATAAGATCACTGCTTAAAAAATAGATAAAGACCATCTTAAGCGATGGTCTTTTTTAATGCAAAGAGGGACAAATATTTACTTTAGTCTGTGACTGCCTCAATTATATATCTGTAAGCATGGTCATTCTGTTTCTTGCATCAGGAAGTGATTGTTTGAATCATAGGGTAATAAAGATCATCTTAAGTGACGGTCTTTTAATGGTTCTATAAATATGGATTATAGGACCTACTGACTGAAGCTGGTTTGATATTAGAGGCTCATAAGAGCGTATGGTGGCTTAGTAAGATACTAGGCAATACTTTATTTGGTAAGTCTATTAGCGTCATCCCAACACAACAAAGGCCATCTATAAAGATGGCCTTTGTTGTGTTGGGTATAAAAAAAGCCAGATCATAAGATCTGGCTTTACGACTTTTTTTGGAAGGAGTCGTTAACGTTAATTAAATCTATTTGTTATTCTCCAGCGTTATAGTCATACCACTTCACAAGAGGATTATATCCACCTGGAATTGCTTCGTTTGTTTCTGGGTTAACAGCTCCTGAATCAGCTGCCCAGATACCGAATGCTGTACCAGTAATACCGATTACTAAGAGTAAAAGGATTGCTTTGGTAGGTGTCCAGTTGTGTTTTTTAAGGAAGTAAAATACCATTAGAGTTAATGCTAGTGGAATTAACTGAGGCAATACACCATTCAAGATTTCTTGGATGTTGATAATTGCTTCACCGTTAGCAAATGCGATACGTACTGAAGTTGCACCATAGTTAGAAACTAATGCACCAACAATGAATACCCCAAGGATACTTGCTGAACGTGTAAATTCTTTAGCGTTTTTAGTTAGAGCGCCAATTGCGTTAGTACCCAATTTGTATGACCAGTGCATTAAGAAGAATCTTACTGCAAACTGTGCCGCGTTAAAGATAACTAGGAATAAGATAGGTCCAACAACTGAACCTTCAATAGCCATGTTAGCTGTAATACCAGCTGTAATTGGAACTAATGTAAACCAGAATAGAGCATCACCGATACCACCCAATGGTCCCATTGCAGCAACACGTACCGCACGGATTGTTTGAATATCAGTTTTTTCTTGTTCTAATGAAAGGATGATACCCATAACGAATGTAACTAAGAATGGGTGAGTGTTAAAGAAGTCAAGGTTATGTTTCATTGATTTTGACAAGTCTTCTTTATTAGTATGGATCTTTTCTAGACCCGGTAGAATTCCGTATAACCAACCTGCAGCTTGCATACGTTCATAGTTAAATGACGCTTGTAAGAACAGTGAACGCCAAACCATCTTGTTAAGAGTTTTCTTATCAAGTCTTGGTGCTGGTGTTAAATCTCTATATTGATTAGATTCCATCTTCATCACCTCCAACAGTTCCTAAGTTTGCAATTCTAGTGTTAACAACAAAGTCTTGAACTGCGAATGCTGCACCGATAAGTGCTAAGATAACCAATGCTGCTCCACCAAGTGAAGGAATTGATCCGACGATTGTCGCCATTGCAAATCCAAGTCCGAAGTAACCCCATAGGTCACCAGAAAGCATAATTTTCATTAAGATTGCGAACCCAACATATCTCATCATTCCACCGGCTACAGATAATCCTGCCATTAACCAGCTTAGTGAGTAAGAAATTGAGATCAATTGATCAGCAAGTGCGTCACCTACGATGAAGCCCAATGCGATGATTACTACGAATAGCATACCAATTAATGTCATTGCGAAGTAGTTTAACTTTGCAATACCAGCTGGGTTTGCTTCGTCAGCATACTTGTCAGCTTTTGCCATAAGTGGTGCCATAAGTGCGAATGTTGTTGTAACTGCGTATTGTCCAAATAATGCAAATGGAACTGCAAGTCCAACAGCAACTTTAGGGTCACCGCCTAATGTAACAGCAAGAATTGTTGCCATAATTCCACCGATAACTGCGTTTGGTGGTTGTGCCCCACCAACTGGCATACTACCGATTGTAATTAATTGATATGTACCACCAACAACTAGACCTGTTTGTAAGTCACCTAGGATTGCTCCGACGACTGGTCCAACAACGATTGGTTGATACAATGATTCCAAGAAACTGAATTGGTCAATTGCAACGATGAATGTTACAACTAAGACCAACAGTATTTGGAGGATACTAAAATCTCCCATAATTTGTTTTCTCCTTATATAAGTGTATATTAATTATTTCATTGATTATTAGAATATTTCTATTCAAATAATTTACTAATTTTTTCAGTGCTTTCTTGAGGTACTCTTCGAATTTCTAATTCTACTCCAAGTTCCTGAAGTTTTCTGAATGCTGCAACATCTGCATCATCAACAGCAACAGATCCTGCGACTTGACGTTTTCCTGCTGCCATATGCATGTTACCAATGTTTAATTTCTTAATTGGAACTCCACCTTCAACAAGTGCTAGGACATCTTGTGGATTTTCACAGATAATGAAAATCTTTTGTTTGTCTGAAGCTTTGTGGATTGTGTCGATCGTTTTCTGGATTGACCAGTAACGTGTCGTTGCATAGTTTGGTGCAGCCATATCCATAAGTCCTTGACGCATTGGGTTAGTTGATACTTCGTCATTTGCTACAAGTAGTAAATTGACCCCCAAGTTGCCACTCCATTGTGTTGCGACCTGACCGTGTATTAGACGGTTATCAATGCGCGTTAATATTATATTAGCCATTTAATAGCCTCCTTCCATAGGTATAAGAGATGTAAGCGCTCTTACAACTAATATTATACACATAATTTCACAAAATGTGTTGTACTTTCTTGTATTATGCTTGTACTTTTAAGTAAGGGAAAAGAATTAATTAAATTATAATACAATATGATATGATGTTATTAAAAGAAAGAGGCTACATATATGTATTTAAAAACAACCAGTCCACAATTTTTAAAATTTGGTGTTGTAACAGATGATGAATCGCCATATCCAGTTAAAAGGTCTTACTATGAGGGTAAAACAGCAAGGGAACTTCTTGTATCTAATAATCGCAAGTACATTAAACTCTTGAGTGGGATCGCAATTATAGTAATTGAAAATGAAGAAGGAAAACTGAAACAGTTTGTCATTCATAGAAACATCATTTTAGATAAGAACATTAAATACAATATTATCCCAATCACACAATCTATCGTTATTGAGGTAGGATGTTATCAGAAAAAACAAGAAGATGATAAAAGAGTTCCCTTAAAAGTTCCTTTTATATACAAACCCATTAAGCCAAAGCTTTCTGTGAGTGAAATTTATTCATATTATTATAACGTTAAAGGAAAAGATTATCATTTTGACGGGGAAGAGCATTATTTTTGGGAACTCACCTATGTCGATACGGGTCACTTAAGGACCGAAATAGATGGACAAGTCTTTGAACTGTCCAATCAAGATATGATTCTTTATTTTCCTGGTCAATATCACAAGCAAGAAATTATGGGTGACAGCTCTTGCTCCTATCTAACGATCATGTTCGATGTGTCCATTGATGCTAATTCAGAAGCAATCCAACACATTAAGAATAAAGTCTTCAAGTGTTCAAGTGAAATTTATCAACTCATCAATAACTATATTCGTGTTTCCACTATTATGGAAAATGATGAACTACCCTATGCTAGAGACATGATGATTGCTTATCTTAAAGAAATAATGGTTCATTTGGTTCACTATGATGATGTTCACAGAGAAGATCATAAAGTTTTTAATCCAATTCAAGTAAACTTTGAAAATGAGTTGATGAACGAGATTACCAACTATATTCATAAGAACATCTATGAACCCATCACTATAGAAGAAATCTGTACTCACTTCTCTATATCTCGATCAACATTACAAACCTTGTTTAAAAAGAATTTAGACCTGGCACCCAAACAATACATCAATGAAGAAAAAATGACTTTAGCACAACGCATGATTCTAGAAGAGAAATATCCGATTACTGAAATTGCCTTTAAGTTGGGATTCAGTTCAATTCATTATTTTTCCCGTAAGTTCAAAAGTCGATTTGGTTTGGCACCCAGCGAATTCTCACAATCCGTATACAAACAAAACACCGAAGACCATTAGGCCTTCGGTGTTTTACTTTATTATTATAATTCTAAATTAACTTATTAGTTAATGATGTTTGAAATACTGTAAACAGCAACTTCAACCACTGTGTTCTTATCCAAACGAACCATAGCGAAGCTTTCGTCCTTGCTTACGATTGTACCAATAAGGCCACCCGCAAACATAACTTTAACTCCTGGTTTTAAATCTTGGATTAGTTCTGGCATACGCTCTTGACGTTTGCGCATGCTTTTTGCTGAGATGAATGTATAAAGAATCACCATCAAACCAAAAATTACAGAGAAAGTAATACTAGATATTAATACGATTTCCCACATATAAATACTCCTTTAGAAAGACTAAATTCCGTCTTCGTCTGATTCTTCTTCTTGTTTTACTAAACTTGCTGGATCAAATAAATCAACTTGGTCTTTTCCTGTTTCTGCTAACATTTTAGCAAATCCAGAAATTTCAGGTTCACCCAAACGTGCCAATGAAGCTTCAAGCAACATAGCGATGTTTGTACCTGTTAATACAAATACATTAGGATGTTCAACAGACAACATGACTGATTCTTTAAATGGTGTACCACCTTTTAAGTCAGTGAATACAAGAACACCTGCACCAGTATCAACATTTTCGATTGCTTGTCTGATTGCTGCTGAGAGTTCTTCAGGAGTACGTTCTTGATCAAACGTAACTTCCTCATAATTTTCTTGTTTTCCAGCGATAAGTTCAACTGCTGATCCAAGTCCTCTAGCAAATTGGCCGTGACCTGTAATGACGATTCCTATCATAAATTATTGCTCCTTTTCGTATGTATAAAGCGTAACGCCTTGAACAACGCGGTTTACTTCACCTGATGGCCAAGGATTATCCGGTGTTTTACCTAAGTGAAGAGATTTATAAAGTGAGAAAATTTGTGAATACATTACCATGTTAAGTCCGATCAAGTCTGGGTTTACTTCTCCATTATAAGGGATTGTCAAATATTCATCAACTAATGATGATACAGCTTCATCCTTCTTCATGTCGATAGCCATTAATTTATTGCCTTTTCTTTGTAAGCTCATTTCTTTAATCAAGTCAATTTGGTAAGGACGCGTATACTCATCATCACTCATTAAGACAACAATTAAAGTATCTTTATTAATGATTGATTTAGGTCCATGTCTGAAACCAAGTGGTGTGTTATACATAGTAACTGTATTACCAGCTGTAAGTTCTAACATTTTTAATGAACTCTCTTCAGCAACACCGTTAAGTCCAGCATCACCCAAATAAACAATGCGCTCAAAATCAAAATCTTCAATTAAATTAGAAATTGCTTTATAATCTTCAGTCAAGACTGTACGCCCTGCATCAGCAGCATTTTCAATTCCTGGAAGGTATGATTCTAATTGATCAATGTTAAATGATAAGAGTGCAGCCAAGTACATGTTTGAGTATGAACTTGTCATCGCAAATGATTGGTCATTTGTTTCTTTAGGTAATTTAATTGAGTACATGTTTGCGTCATCGCGAAGCGCTAATTTACCTTCGTGATTACATGTAATAATTAAATGTTTTGCATTAGGATTAATTGTATTAACTGTATCTACAGCACCAATTGATTCTGGTGAGTTTCCTGAACGACCAAATGATACTAACAATGTAGGTTTTGTATCATGGATGAACAGTTTTGGAGTTGCTACAATATCCGTAGTCGCAACAGTTCTTACTTTATAGTCATATTTTTCAACTAATAGAGGTGTGATTGATGAGCCAACAAACTCACTTGTTCCTGCACCTGTAAAAATTACATCAAAGTCATCTTGTGATGTGACTTCTTCGATAAAGTTTTTAATTTCCTCGCGATGTGATAAAATAATGTTATAAGTTTTCAACCAAGTATCTGGTTGTTGTGAAATCTCTCTTGCTGTATGGATTCCCTTACGTTCTTCCCATACGGATTCTGTTTCGTTAAATAATGTCATAATGTCCTCTTTTCTATGTAAGTTCATTTCAATTTAATTATAGAATCTATTGCACTAATTAACAATGAAATTAACGAAATATACAAAAAGTACACACAAAAACACAAATCAATTATGGTCAAAATCACATAAGATGGTTAAAAGGAGCAAAACATGAGCAAAAGAAAAATTAATAATTCAAAAAATAAACCAGAAACAAAGGTAGAAACCAAGTATTTTAAGGATTTATTCAATAGAAACATATATCAAGTTCAAGCAAAAAGCATGAAATCATATTTGCTATATTCAAACAGATATACCGTTTCAATTATGTTAGGAGTTTTAACTTATGGCTTCGTTACTGGCTTCGAAACTTCATTAATCGCCAGTATATTAATGATCGTCTTCCTAGAAATTGGTTATAGAAGAAAATTCTTACCAAGCCTAAATATTGTGAATCATGTCAACCTTAACAAGTCGATTACACCTCAAGCCGCAACCATGAACATTGGTCTGTATTTAGTCTTAACAGTCATCTTAGTGCTCTATGCATTAACCGGAGAAATCACAGAAACCAGTAAATACTTATTCCTAGCATTTGGAGTCGCAAGCTTCGGCATCAGCGTCATGTATATACAAGAACTCATGGCGACAAAACAAAGTACAAGTATTATTAAATAACAAAAGAAGAACCGCTTTCGCGCGTTCTTTTTTTTTAGAAAGGGAAAAAATGAAAACATCATTCCATAAACTGAACATCACGCCCAAACCCCGATTAATGGGCGGCTATGGTGGAACAAGAACCGCCACCAATACTCGAGATTTGCTATACGAAAGAGTGCTTCTCATTGGCAAACAAATCATCATCAGTTTGGATTTAGTTGGTATCGACATTGATTTTGTAGAGAGTGTGCGCATTTATTACCCAAACTATAACATTGATATCATGTGTACCCACACCCATGCAGGACCCGCAGGAACCATCAACACATATGAAACTTTGGATTATATGCAATATGTATTCCAGGACATCAACGAATCCTACTTACTGTTTCTTAGAGAAACAATCTGTACAAGCATTGACTATGTTATAGAAAATCAAAAAGAAAGCACAATTCAATTAGGGAAAACACAAATCTCAGATTTTTGTTCAAACAGACACAACCCTTCATTACCATTTGATGATTCACTCTTGTTATACGAAATTAAACAAGAGAATGGAAAATTAATTGCCATGATTCGCTTGGCATGCCATCCAACTTATTTGAATTATGAGAACACTTTATACTCAAAAGACATCCTTGGTGAAATAGAACTGGAACTGTTAAAAACCTTCGATGAAGTCATGTTTATTCAAGGGGCCAGCGCAGAAGTCAGTACCCGCTACACTCGAAGAAAAGGATCCATGCCCGATTTAGGAAAAATAGGAGCCAAACAAGTACTCAAAGCACACGATAATACACAAGAAATCAGCGCCCTATATATAAGGAAAGAAATTGAGATAAATCTGAAAAGTAAAAAAGATGAAGACATTCAATTTAATATCGTATTTTTATATCTTGGAGTTCCTCTTATATTAATCCCATTTGAAATCAGTAAAGACATACAATTTAATCTGTTTGATAAGCTGGGTGCTTATGTTATATCCATTGCAAACGGATATTTGGCCTATATGAGTGAAACAGAATATTACAATGAAAATAAATACGAATCAGAAATGAGCATGCTCAAACAAGGTGAAGCAGAAAAAATGGTAGAAACCATCATAAAGGAGATGAGTATTCATGGTCAGTGAAGAATATTTAGAGTTTCTAATTGAAAAATTAATAAAATTAAAGGAAACACAAATCGATAACATAGAACTTGCGAGTGAAGCCATCGCCAATGCCTGTGCTGAAGGTGGACAAATTTATATCTTTGGTACTGGTCACTCACACATGATCGCTGAAGAGATTTATCTTCGAGCAGGAGGCCTGGCCTTAGTTAAAGCAATTCTACCAGGAGAACTCATGCTTCATGATATGCCAAACAAGAGCACACAACTCGAAAGACTTGAAGGTTATTCTAAACCTATGTTGGACCTGTACAAACCCACAGAAAAAGATATCTTAATTGTTATTTCCAATTCAGGGAGAAACAATGTTCCTATAGAAATGTGCATGGCAGGAAAAGAATTGGGAATGAAAGTCATTGCCATCACATCAATGGAACACTCCAGTGCAGAAAGTTCAAGACACAAGTCAGGCTTAAGAATGTTTGAGATTGCTGATATTGTCATTGATAACCTCACTCCTAAAGGCGATGCTGAGTTTAAGGTAGCTAATTTAGAAACGCCAACCGGATCAAGCAGTTCAATCACAGGCATCGCCATCATTCAAACAGTCATCACCTCTGCCATTGAAAAAATGATTCAGAAAAACTATAAACCCCCCGTATTTCAAAGTTCAAATGTGGATGGGGGAGATATTCATAACAATGAACTCTTCGATAAATATTATGGTTACTGGAAGTAAAACAAAATGATTGCCAATAACAATGCCCTATGATATAATCCTAAAGTAACTTATCTAGGTTAAATGTCCCTAGGCGGAAGGAGATATCTAAAATGAAAAAAGGAATACATCCAGAATACAAACAAACAACAATCGTTTGTACTTCATGCAATACAGAAGTTAATGTTGGTTCAACAGAATCAGATTTACGTGTGGATACATGTTCAAACTGTCACCCATTCTATACAGGGAAACAACGTTTCGCTAATGCGGCTGGTCGAATTGACAAGTTCAACAAAAAATATGGTGTAAAATAAGGGGAAACCCTTATTTTTTTTGCCTTAATGAGTTATCATAGTATGAGCGAGGTATTTAATTATGATGTATCATCAATATCAAGAAGGTTATATAGAAGTAATTACAGGTTGTATGTTTGCAGGAAAGACAGAAGAGCTCATCAGACGCATCAATGTTTTAAAATTTGCTAACAAAAATATATTAGTATTCAAACCAAAAATTGACAACAGATTCAGTAATGAAGCTGTAGTATCCCATGCTGGATCAAGCGTTAAAAGCATTGACATTGAACATGCCATCGACATAATTTCCTATGTAGAAGCAGACACAGACGTAGTCGCAATTGATGAAGTGCAATTCTTCGACGAAGAAATTGTGCGCGTATGCGAGTATTTAGCCCTTAAAGGTTTGCGTGTCATGGTCGCAGGACTCGACATGGATTTCAGAGGAGAACCCTTTGGAGTTATTCCAACACTGATGACCACAGCTGAATTCGTAACAAAATTAACTGCAGTTTGTACCACTTGTGGTGCACCCGCAACCCGAACACAACGTTTGGTAGACGGTAAAGCAGCCTCATATCACGACCCAATCGTCATGATTGGCGCAAGTGAAGCCTATGAAGCAAGATGTCGACATGACCACGAAGTCATCGACAAACCTCAAATTAAATAATACCAATTAGAATATAATTAAAGAAATGGAAGGAGTGATTTTATGGATAAAGTCATGAAAGAAAGACTTGAGGCGTCAATCGTAAGAGAAGTCGTCATCAACGAAGAATTAATGAAACCAGAAGTTTTAAGTGACCGACGTACCATGGCGGCACTGGGTAAAGAATTGGCGACTATGACCAAACAACTTGATGTATATCGCGAATATCTTGAAGCAGAAGATTTTCTATCACAAGCACAAGCCATGCTAGAAGAAGAATTGGACGCAGAAATGAAAGAAATGGCCTTAATGGAAATTTCTGAAGGCAAAGAAAAACTAATAGACCTAGAAGCAAAATTAAAAATTCTTATGATCCCTAAAGATCCATCAGATAACTTTGATGCGATTATTGAAATTCGTGGTGCTGCAGGAGGCGACGAAGGAAACATCTTCGCAGGCGACCTATACCGTATGTACTCACGTTATGCAGAAAGCTTAGGATATAAAGTAGAAGTAACAGAAACCAACGAAGCTGAATCAGGCGGATTTTCTTTCATCTCATTCATCGTTCGTGGGGATGAAGCGTTCAAACACTTTAAATTCGAATCTGGGGCTCATAGAGTTCAACGCGTACCAAAAACAGAAACACAAGGACGCATTCATACTTCAACCGCAACCGTATTAGTACTGGCTGACGTTGAAGACGGTGGATTTGAAATTGATCCTAACGATCTTGATATTGATACCATGAGATCAAGTGGGGCCGGTGGACAACACGTTAACAAGACTGACTCTGCTGTTAGAATTGTTCATATTCCTACTGGAATTCAAGTTAAATGTCAGGATGGACGTTCTCAACATCATAACCGTGACCAAGCCATGCGCCTGATTTACGCTCGTGTTTATGAAGAACATCAAAGACTTGAAGACATTAAACAAAACGCATTTAACAAATCAAAAATTGGTAAAGGTGACCGATCAGAGAAAATCAGAACATACAACTATCCACAAAATAGAGTTTCTGACCACAGAATTGGTTTAACATTACAAAAATTAGATATCATAATGGAAGGCAAGTTGGACGATATCATTGATGCACTCGCTGCACAAGAACAACTTGATATGATGGCACAGGCATGACCTACAAAGAACTGATGAATGAAGCTACAGAAGCACTATCAGAATCAAACATCTATACGGGGTTTTCCCGTATTTTGATGCTTGAAATGATGAGAGAAGAAGGCATGGATATGTTCTCTCTACTCGATGAAGCTGCGAATGAAAACTTTAAATCAAACTACCTAAAATATGTTGATGAACTGTGCCAAGACATTCCTTTGGCCTACGTTTTGGGTTATGAATGGTTCTATGGCTATAAAATCAAGGTCAATGAATCTGTTTTAATCCCGCGTGGAGAAACAGAAGAATTGGTCGGAAACATTTTAATCGACATTGATGCTTACTTTGAAAATCCAGTTATTGTTGACGTTGCTTGTGGGAGTGGTGCTATTGGCATTGCTTTAGCACTTGAACTTGGTTTGCCAGTGGTGTCCACCGATATTTCAGAAGAAGCTTTAATTGTCGCAAAAGAAAATGCAATCGAACTGAATGCCGATGTTCATTTCAGACAAGGCGATATGTTAGAACCAATCCTAGATATGAAAGTGGATGTCTTAGTTTGCAATCCACCTTACATTAAGAATGTAGAGCACATCCAAACTTCAGTTTTAAACCATGAACCTCACATTGCCCTATTTGGTGGCGATGACGGTTTATATTTCTATAAAAAAGTATTCGAAAAAGCACACCTCATCATGAATGAAAAATCAATGATGGCTTTTGAGATTGGATTTGATATTGGTGATGCACTTCTTGAAATGGCTCAAAGTTATTTTAAAGATGCTGTAATTACTTTAAAACAAGATATGAGCGGTCAAGATCGCATGCTTTTTATATATTTCAATTGTTAAAAGGGCCGAATTGCCCTTTTTTTGTGGTAAAATTGTCGAAGGATGGTGGAAGATGAAGACAAAACAAATAAATAAAGAAGATTTAAATCATCTTGTAGAGATATTAAGTGAGGGTGGCTTGGTTGCGATTCCAACCGATACCGTTTATGGTTTAGCAGCAAGCAGTTTAGAAGAGAAAAACTATCACCATTTAATAAAAGCTAAAGGGAGACCCGAAAATAAACCCTTTCCACTTCAAGTCAGCTCATATGAGATGATTGAAGCCCTGTGCGACTTAAGTAATCGAGATCGACACTTAATGAAGACATTCATGCCAGGAGCCATTACATTTATTTTCAAAAAGAGAAAAGAATCATTTCCTTTTCTAAAAAATGATACTTTAGGAATCAGGATGGCTTCAGATTCATGGGTTTGGCAAATTATTGATTTACTGGGAAAACCAATTTGGTTGCCCTCAGCAAATCGATCAGGAGAACCCACCGCTTTGAATTCGAATATGGTCTTAGAACAATTGGACGGTTTGATAGAAGCTGTTGTACTGGGAGAAACCCATGTACAAGAATCATCAACGGTCATTGATTTAAGTTCAACAGAAATAAAGTGTTTAAGAGCAGGAAAAATTAGTTTAGAAACAATCGAGAAGGAGATAGAGAATTATGAAAATAGCAATATCATGTGATCATGGTGGGTTTGAACATAAAGAACTTTTGAAACAAGTCATCAAAGATTTAGGGCACGAAGTCAAAGACTTCGGCGTCCAAAACGATGACAGTGTGGATTATCCCGATTTTATCTATCCTTGTGCACAAGCAGTCGCAAAGGATGAGTACGACCTAGGCGTCATCATTTGTGGTACAGGCATTGGCGCATCAATTGTGGCGAACAAAGTTCGTGGCATCCGTTGTGCTTTAGTAACGAGTGTTGAAGTTGCCAAACTCACAAGAGAACACAACAACTCAAACATATTAGCATTAGCCGGAAGAACCACAGACTACGAAACTAATTTAGAAATTCTTAAAACATTTTTAAGCACACCGTTCAGCGACGATGAACGCCATATTAAGAGAATTCGTAAAATTTCTGAAATAGAAATTAAAGAGGAGAGAATATGAGAGACACAGCGATTTTTGATATTATAGAAAAAGAAGAACAAAGACAATTAGAACACATTGAATTGATAGCTTCAGAAAATTATGTTTCAAATCAAGTATTGGAAGTGACAGGCAGTATTTTAACCAATAAATATGCCGAAGGCTATCCAGGCAAGCGCTATTATGGCGGCTGTGAATTTGTCGATGAAATTGAAACCATCGCAATTGATCGTTTACTACAAATTTTTGGTGGTGACCATGCCAACGTACAACCTCACTCAGGTTCTCAAGCAAATATGGCAGTTTACATGACTATTTTAGACCATGGTGATGTCGTATTAGGGATGGATCTCAGTGCTGGGGGACATTTAACTCATGGCCACCGTTTAAACTTCTCAGGTAAAAACTATACATTCTTCGGTTACGGGGTTGATCCTCATTCAGAAGAAATTGATTATGAAATGGTATTAAGACGCGCCAAAGAAGTCAGTCCAAAACTGATTGTTGCTGGAGCAAGTGCTTATGCTAAGAAAATTGATTTCAAGAAATTCAGAGAAATCGCAGACGAAGTAGGCGCATATCTCATGGTAGATATGGCTCACATCGCTGGTTTAGTTGGGGCTGGACTTCATCAAAACCCGGTACCATATGCAGATTTCGTAACAACAACAACACATAAAACACTTCGTGGCCCTCGCGGTGGCGCAATCATTTGTCGCTCTGAGTTCGCTAAAAAATTAGACAGCTCAGTATTCCCTGGTGTTCAAGGTGGACCCCTCATGCATATCATCGCTGCTAAAGCAGTATGTTTCGGTGAAGCACTTGAAGATGGATTTAAAGACTATCAAAAACAAGTCATCATCAATGCTGATGTCTTGGCAAAAGAACTCAAAGGTTTGGGATATCGTTTGGTCAGTGGGGGTACAGACAACCACTTGGTCTTATTGGATATCAAAAACTCAATTGGTTTAACAGGGGCTCATTCTGAAAAAATCTTAGATAAAGTGGGCATCACAACCAATAAAAATGCCATACCATTTGATCATGAACGTCCTGCTGTCACATCAGGCATCCGTTTGGGATCTCCTGCAATGACTTCGCGTGGATTTAAAGAAAAAGAATTTGTTAAAGTGGCACATTGGATTCATGAAGCACTCACATATTATGAAAACGAATCAGAACTAGAAAGAATCCGAGAAGAAGTGGTGGCACTCACATCACAATTTCCGGTTAGAGGAGACAGAATATGATCACAGTATTAAATCATCCATTAATTACTCATAAATTAACGCTTATGAGAAAAGAAGACACAAACACGAAAAATTTCCGTCAAAATCTAGATGAAATTGCAGGCCTCATGGCTTACGAAATTACAAGAGACTTGAAATTAGACCCAATCACAATTAAAACACCCGTGGTTGAATACGAAACATTCGAATTAAACAAGGACATTGTCTTGGTTCCAATTATCAGAGCTGGCTTGGGAATGGTTGATGGTATTTTAACATTGATTCCTACAGCTAAAGTTGGACACGTGGGTGTTTATCGTGATGAAGAAACATTACAACCCCATGAATACTTCGCTAAATTCCCAGAAAACCTAGGAGAAGCAGAAGTTTTAGTCTTAGATCCAATGCTCGCAACTGGCGGTAGTGCCGATGCGGCTATTGAAATGGTCAAAAAAAGAGGTGCCAAAAACATCAAGCTTGTTTGTTTAGTTGGCGCACCAGAAGGTGTTAACTTAATTCAAGAAAGACACCCTGATGTTGATATCTTCTTAGCAGCACTAGACTCTCACTTAAATGAACTGGGATACATCGTACCTGGTCTAGGGGATGCGGGCGACCGTATTTTCGGAACTAAGTAAGAACTGTTATCTAATAATCAATAAAAAAAATGAATAAGAAATAAGAAAAGTTGCCATAGGGCAACTTTTCTTTTCTATAGATTCAAATAATCTTCAATACTTGCAAGAGAATCAAGTTTTAAATCATAGTTTAAAATCTTATTTAAAGTTTCTTTATCATTTTCACTGAGTGCTGGTTTTACTGTATCTAATTCTTTTTGAGTTCTGATATCATCAAAACCTTTGATAATCATTTCTTTCATAACGATATAAGTAAAGAATAGGTTAGAATCCGAATGATTTGGAAATAAAGAGTGAATTACTTTTTTAATGTTATCTCTTTGAGTTTCCCCAAACGGGAATAATTGTTTAAAATAATCTTTTGCTTCTTTTTCTACTTCTTCCTTAGTTCTAAATAGGCTGCTGAGTGACATGGGATCCTCCTGATGTTTTATAAATTATAACATGTTTATGTGGACAAGAAAATTAGAAACAAACTGATCAATGTGCTATATTTGGGATAGATGAGTTTTACATAGGAGGAAACATGAATCAAAATATAATAGTTGAAGTTTGCGCTGGCAGCGTAGAAGATTGCATGATTGCTTATGAAGCTGGGGCAGATAGAATTGAATTAAACAGCGGTTTATTTCTGGGCGGATTAACCCCTTCGTATGCTCAAGTGAAATTAGCGAGTGAAAAAGTAAATATTCCCATTATTTCTATGGTAAGACCCAGGGGTGGGGGGTTCCATTACAGTTCCCTTGAGCTTGAAACGATGTTTATGGATGCCAAAGAATTAATCAGGCTTGGCAGTGCTGGTTTGGCATTTGGTTTTTTGAAAGAAGACCATTCAATTGATGTTGAACTGACCAAAGAAATGGTTGAGCTGTGTCATGAGATGAATGCCCAGGCGGTATTCCACCGTGCTTTTGATTTGGTTGAAGATCCTTTTTTGAGTATTGAAATCTTAATTGATTGTGGCGTGGATAGAGTTTTAAGTTCTGGATTAAAAGATACTGCCATCAAGGGTAAAAAAATATTGAAAGCATTACAATTTAAATATGGAAATCAAATAGAAATCTTAGCAGGTTCAGGTATCAATCATTACAATGTTGATGAGATCATTGATGATTGTCTTATTAATCAAATCCATGGTTCATTTAAAACATGGCATCAAGATAAGACCCGTGAAAATGAGTATGTATCTTATGCCTATTCTGATGAGGGAAGTCATGAGGGTGTTAGTTTAGAAAAGTTGAATGCATTGATAAAAAAAGTTCGATAAAATTCGAACTTTTTTGCTTTTCATTTTACTTTAAGAATGACTCAATCATTTCATGGCTCAGTAATGCATCCATGTTTTGTGTGTTGTCATTTTTTTCTAATTTATCTAAGAATGTATTGATGAGGTTTTCAAATCCTCTTTTTTCTAATGTCGGTGTCCAATCAGAGAATTTAATAATTTCTGTTTTATCTACTTTTGTTTCATGCATTTCATTCATGTCATGGACAATGCTGTGTTGTGTTGGGCTCATGACTTCGTAAGTTTCGTGTCTTGCTCCTGCGTTGAGGTTCATGTAGGCGATGAGGCTGCTTGATTTTGTTTCGATGTTTAGGATGGCGCGTTCGATGAATTCATTTTCTATTAACTTACAATTATATGATTCAACGGGTTCATCTAATAAGTATAGGGCAGTATCAACAACATGAATCATCATGTCATAGAGAGCAAAACGAGTTTCTTGTTGTGTGTGCTCTCTATTTTTTCTGATTACGATCATCGATTTATTCTCTATTTCTTTTAATTTAATGGTTAATGGCGCATGCCTTCTATTAAAACCTGTCATTAATATTAAGTTTTTTTCATTGGCGAGTTCTAATAATCTTTTAGTATCTTCTAAATTATCTGAAATGGGTTTATCAACAAAAACACTGATCTTATGGTTTAAGAAAGTCTCTATAAGTCTTGCATGTGTATGCGTGGGTGTGTGGATGAAGACCGCATCCAGGCCGGAATTAAGAAATTTATCGAAGTCTCTTTCGGTATTCTTGAATCCGTGTTTTATTTCTAAACTTTTTAATTTGTCTTCATTACTTGAATATAAGACCCATTGAGTGTCTTGTTTGCTTGTTATGATGGGTAAATATGCTTTTGTGAAGATATTTCCCAGTCCAATAATGCCTATTTTTTTCATTTTCTTCCTCACTTTTAAATAATCATATCACGCTTATGTAAAATTATGGAAGTTTAGTGAATATATAGTATTGGAAGACATTTTTTGGTATAGTTGTATAGGTGAAACAATATGAAAGATATACTAAGGATTATCGTTTATTTGGTCAGTTTCGCGACCAGCATTTATGCCTTGAGTGGCTATGATTTTAAAAAACATACACGACCAGGTGCTGAACAACGAATGTTTTTACTTTATTTGTTGTGTTCTATGGCGCTTGCATTTTTAGTATCTGAATTTGTTTTAGGGTTATCAATATAAAGTGAGGAGTATTAATTATGGGAATGTTTTCAAAATCAGTGGGTATCGATTTAGGTACCGCTAACGTTTTAATTTATGTTAAAGGTGAAGGTGTTGTTTTAAGAGAGCCAGCAGTGGTCTCAATTGACGCCAACACAAAGAAATGTTTGGCAGTAGGTCAATCAGCTAAAGATATGTTAGGTCGTACACCGGGTCGCGTTTTAGCCATCCGTCCACTAAAAGATGGGGTTATCGCTGACTTTGAAGTAACAGAAATGATGCTTCAATATTTTGTTCGTAAGTTGAAATTGAAAGGTCTATTTTCTAGACCAAACATTTTAATTTGCTGTCCATCAAACATTACTTCAGTTGAAAGAAAAGCAATCTCAGATGCGGCATACCGCGCTGGGGCTAAAAAAGTATACATCGAAGAAGAACCAAAAGTTGCTGCTGTGGGAGCGAAATTAGACATT
Source organism: uncultured Erysipelothrix sp. (assembly GCA_965365985.1). GTDB lineage: Bacteria > Bacillota_I > Bacilli_A > Erysipelotrichales > Erysipelotrichaceae > Erysipelothrix. The sequence goes on from CBDUDQ010000004.1 coordinate 25,669, forward strand.
TCAAAACCTACCGGATCAATGGTACTTGATATAGGTGGTGGTACAACTGACGTAGCTATTTTATCTTTAGGTGAAATTGTAACCAGTACATCATTAAAAATCGCGGGAGACCGTATCGATCAAGATCTTATTAAATATGTTAAGGATACTTACAAACTTCTTATCGGAGATCGTACTGCAGAAAATATTAAAATCGGAATTGGAACTGCTTGGGCAGGTTCAATCAAAGATATGGAAAATCCAACCATGCAAGTAAGTGGCCGTGACTTAGTCACAGGCTTACCAAATACAATTACATTGCATGCAGAAGAAACTGAAAAAGCAATCCATGAAAGCCTACAAGAAATTGTACGTGCTTGCCGTACTGTATTAGAACAAACACCTCCTGAGTTGTCAGCTGACATCGTCACACGTGGTATTGTCTTAACAGGTGGTGGCGCATTGCTTCCGGGACTTGATCAATTAATCAAGCAAGGCTTATCAATTCCTGTATACGTCGCAGAAAACGCATTAACTTGTGTCGCTGAAGGTACGGGAATCATGTTAGAAAATCTAGATTTAGTAAGTTAAGAACGCATAAGCGTTCTTTTTCCTATATAAAAAGAATGTTTTAAAAAAGAGAAATATAATGGGTTAAAAAACGAAAATATATTAAAAGAATTTTAGGATATGTCATTATCCATGTTTACTTGGGCTTAAGGAGGATATTAAATTAATTTAGGGTTTATCAGAATTCGTGATTACTTAAGTCTAAGGAGGACATTATAATGACATATAAGATTAGAGAAGGTTTACTCAGCATGTACACAGTAGAAAGTGCTGAGGAAGAATTGAATGGTGTGATGAAGGATTATCGCAGGTTTGTGATGTCTCAAAGCAAACATTCACAAATAAAGGAAATACGTTCTATGTCAAATAGAATTAGAAGATTTGAATTATGGTCAAGTTCACAGATGTATCTTGAACCTGTACCCGGTGATATTTGTTATTTGGAATATGGCCAGGCTTATAAAAACGAGGCTGGTTATCAACACTTTGGCTTAATTCTGACTTCTTGGAATCAAAAGCTATTGGTTATTCCCATGACTTCAAATCCAACAGCCGCAAAAGAAGCGGGGAATATTCTTGAAAATGGAAGAAGTCATTTGTATTACATAGGAAATCAAGAAGGGCTAAACAAAGCTTCAACTTTATTCCTAAATGATGCCAAGTTTATCAACTCTTCAAGAGTAATCAGTATCAACGGACATATTCGTACTGATAGTTTTATGTTTGGGGAGATTCTTCAAATAATGAAAGCTCAAATTATGACTTAGATTTTTAAAATAAAGTTAAAGTAAAAAAACTTATCAAAATAATAAATTAAAGATGGTGAAATTATGAAAAAAGAGAAACGATGGTTGATTGCGGTGTCAGGGGGGCCCGACTCAATGGCTTTGCTTCATTCATTACATGGTGAAGGTTATGATTGTATAGCAGCACACGTGAACTATCATCAGCGTCCTGAAAGTGACGCTGAAGCAATCATGGTCAAAGAGTTTTGTAATAAAAATGATATAAAATGTATCATAAGAGAATTCGAAGAACCCGTGCAAGGTAATTTTCAAAACCATGCGCGGATTTTTCGCTATGAATTCTTTAGGGAAATGGTTAAAGAGCATCAATGTATCGGGGTTGCTGTAGGCCACCATTTAGATGATGACTTAGAGACGTACCTTTTTCAAAAAGAGAGAAAAATGCAATCTGAGGCAGTTGGATTAAGAGAGTATACAGATCTCAATCATTTATTGGTGTGGCGTCCTTTTCTCAGACACTCAAAAGAATTCTTGGTGTCATATTGTGATAGATATAAAATACCGTTTGCCATTGATGCCAGTAACTTAGAGTCAAACTATACTCGAAACCGAATCAGACATTCGATTGAAAACAAAGAAAAACTTATTTTTGAGATGACACTTGAGAAATACACGCATCAAGAAAGAATGGACAAAGTGGATTCTGTACTTAAGAATTGGACTGATGAGGTCTTACTTAAAGATTATAGTAAAATTGAAGATTCGATTCGACTTTTGGTTTTAAGAAAATGGCTTTCATCTTATGGTGTCGCAGTATATGACTTTAGTGAGAAAATGCTGAGTGAACTTGATCGACAGATTCTACTGAATAAAATATATTGGGATTTTGGCGAAATGAAATTATATTGTGATCATGGCCTTGTGGCTATAAAATCACCCAAAACTTATGAATATAAGGTTGAAAATAAAAAATTTAAATGTGAAGAATTTAGTTTTGAAAAATCTGGTGAGAAAAATCAGGGATTGATGTTAACGAAAGAAGATTTTCCATTAACGGTAAGAACAGCAAGAGCCAAAGATAAAATATCATTGAAATTTGGGACTAAAACCTTAAATCGATACTTTATTGATGAAAAGATTCCGCGTTTCAAACGAGACTCGTGGTTGGTGATTGAAAATGCTCAGAATGAGCTTATATATGTTATGGGACTAGGATGTGATGTGCATCATTACGCTAACAATCCCAATGTCTTTGTGATAGAATATTAGGTATTGACGGAGGATAAATCTAAGTATGCATAAAGACATAAAGAGTATATTAATCAGTGAAGAAGAAATCAATAAAAAATGTATAGAGTTGGGTGCTGTGCTTACGGAGCACTATAAAGACAAACCCGAACAATTGGTCTTAGTCGCTTTGCTAAAAGGGTCCGTCCCATTTCTAGCAAAATTGATTCCGCATATTGACTTAAACATCCAGTATGACTTTATGGACGTTTCTAGTTATCAAGGAACTCAATCCACAAGAGATATTAAAATACTCAAAGATTTAGACCGTTCTATTAAAGGACTGAACATTCTTTTGGTTGAAGACATTGTCGATACAGGGCATACAATTGAATCAGTATTACAATTATTAAAGAATAAAGGCGCTAACGATGTTAAGACAGTGACGCTATTAGACAAACCCTCTCGAAGAGAAGCAGATGTCCAAGCTGAATTTATTGGCTTCGAAATTCCAAATGAATTTGTAATTGGTTTCGGTTTAGATTTTGACGAACATTATCGTCAGTTGCCATATATTGGCATATTAAAAGATGAATTATACGAATAGGGAGTGATCTAATTGAAAAAGAAAAAGAGTAATTACGTATTAACGCTGTTGTCTTTGATGATGGCGATTACATTGATTTCTTTATTGAGCAATCCAAGCATAAAGAAATTGAATTCAAACGAATTTTATTCATTGGTAGAAACCAAAGAAATTACTGAAGTTAAGATGACTCCACAAGGTGGCGTGGTTGAAATATCAGGTAAATATAAAGATGGCGAAAAAGTCTTGCCATTTGAAACAACAATTTCTTCAGTCGAAGAACAAAGTGCATTGTCTTTAATTCGTGATAAAAATGCCTCAGTAGAGATCATTAATATCAATGAGTCAAATGTATTCTTCGATGTTATCTTGATGATGCTGCCATATGTGATTTTAGGTGGTGTGATGTTCTTCATGCTCAACAAGATGGGTGGCGGCGGAAACAACAAAGCCTTCGAATTCTCAAAATCTCGAGCTAAATCCTTAAGCGACATTAAAGTAAGATTTGATGACGTTGCAGGTGCAGAAGAAGAAAAAGAAGAAATGAAAGAAATTATTGAATATCTTAAGACACCAAAACGATTTGAAAAAATGGGTGCACGTATTCCAAAAGGGATGCTCTTAGTTGGGCCTCCTGGTACAGGGAAAACATTGCTTGCAAGAGCAGCAGCTGGTGAAGCTGATGTCCCTTACTATTCAATTTCAGGTTCTGACTTTGTTGAGATGTTTGTGGGTGTTGGTGCAAGCCGTGTCCGTGACATGTTTAAGAAAGCCAAAGAAACCTCACCATGTATCATTTTCATTGATGAGATTGATGCAGTTGGGCGCCAAAGGGGTGCTGGAATGGGTGGCGGTAACGATGAGCGTGAACAAACCCTGAACCAACTCTTAGTTGAGATGGATGGGATTGAAGAAAACTCAGGCGTTGTTGTCTTAGCGGCAACAAACCGTGCTGATGTACTGGACCCTGCTTTACTTCGTCCAGGTCGTTTTGACAGAACAATTACTGTTGGACTTCCAGATGTTAAAGGTAGAACAGCAATCTTAGGCGTTCATGCTAGAAATAAATTCTTAGCAGCAGACGTAACATTGGAAAATATTGCTCGAAGAACACCAGGTTTCTCTGGTGCTGATTTAGAGAACGTACTAAACGAAGCTTCAATCCTTGCTGTTAGAGATGACGCAACAGAAGTAACAATGGAACACCTTGATGAAGCGATTGATCGTGTCATCATGGGACCCGCTAAAAAATCAAAAAAATATTCAGAAAAAGAGCGTTACATGGTTGCAGTTCATGAGGCAGGACATACAATTGTCGGTCTTAAGATGAAATCTGCTGACATGGTTCAAAAAGTTACCATCATTCCTCGTGGGGATGCAGGGGGTTATAACTTAATGACCCCGCGTGAAGAAACATTCACTCAAAGTAAATCTGACCTCATTGGTAAGATTACAGGTTACTTGGGTGGTCGTGTTGCTGAAGAACTTGTATTTGATGAAATATCAACAGGTGCTTATGGTGACATCCAATCCGCAACTAAAATTGCACGTGCAATGGTTATGTCATATGGTATGTCCAATCTTGGACCAATCCAATATGAAGATTCAAGTGGTAATGTATTCTTGGGCCGTGATTATTCTTCAAGCCAAAAATATTCTGGCGAAATTGCGTTTGAAATCGATAAAGAAGTTCGACGCATTATTGACGAAGCAAAACAAGATGCTTATGACTTAATTGTTAAACACCGTGAACTATTAGACCGTATCGTTGAAGGCCTATTAGAACATGAAACATTAACAGCTGAACATATTCAAAATATAGTTGACGGGCGTACCGCACTAGACTTCGGTGAAATAGTAACTGAATAAGTGAATTGATGGGCCCCTTATGGGGCTTTTTCAATTTTAAAGGAGAGTTTTTATGAGTGATAAAATAGTTAGAGCCATTGCCTTAAATGGTAATGTTAGAATATTTGTAGCGAAAACAACCAATATGGTTGCTCATGCACAAAAAATACATGGTACTTTACCCACTACCACAGCAGCAATGGGGCGCGTCATGTCCATGACTTCTGTGATGGGGAGTTCATTAAAAGATGAAAGAGAAAAGCTCATCGTTGAAATTCGTGGAGATGGAGATTTAAAGTACATTTTAGCCAATGCTGACAATAAAGGTTTTGTTCGTGCTTTAGTTTCAAATCCTTACGCACAAAAAGTTAAAGACACTGTCGCAAAACTTGATGTTGGCGGTATTATTGGCAACGGAACACTTTCAGTAAGACAAGAATTTGAAGGTAATACGATTTTTAATTCTCAAGTCCCACTTCAAACAGGTGAAATTGGTGAAGATTTTGCATTCTACTTTCACCAATCTGAACAAATCCCTTCTGCAGTATCTGTCGGGGTGTTGGTGAACGAGGACATGTCTGTAGCGTCAGCTGGAGTGATTTTAATTCAAGTCCTACCATCTGCCATTGAATCAGATATTCAGGCCATAGAACACGTTCTTTCAGGTTTAAAACCCGTTTCGGAGATCATGCTTGAAATGGAAGCAGAAGAAGTAGCGAAATCATTGTTTAATGATGTTGAGATATTACAAGTCACAGATACACAATATTTCTGTGGTTGTAATCGAACACAAATGCGCGATGCATTAAAAACATTAAACACAAATGATTTAAGTGAAATGATTAAAGAGGATCATGGTGCAGAACTAGAATGTCATTATTGCCATACTAAATACAATTTCAGTGAAAGCGACTTAGAATCCCTTATTGCTGAAAAGCAAAAGAACTAAGAGATAACAATAATGAAAAAACATATGAACAAGATTAAGATGAAACCAAGATTAGAATTTGGTAAGATAGTACAAGAATACTTAAGAGGAGGAATTTGATTATGGCACATGAATTAACAGAACAAGAGTTGGTACGTCGCGAGAAGATGAAGGCACTTGAAGAAAAGGGGATCAATCCTTATGCTTCCGGTTTCAAACCTAAAGAGCACTCAAACGATATCTTTGATGCCTATGATAATAAATCCAAAGAAGATCTAGCACAACTTAATGCGCCCACATCAATTGCGGGACGAGTGATGACAAAGCGCCTTATGGGTAAAGCAGGTTTCATTCACATTCAAGACCGTAACGGACAAATCCAAGTATACATTCGTAAGGATGCTGTTGGAGACGAGCAATTCGAATATTTTGACCAAATGGATATCGGAGATATCATCGGGGTTGAAGGGGTTGTTTTCAGAACCAATCATGGTGAATTGAGTGTTAAAGCAGAAAACATCATTCATTTAACGAAAGCTTTAAGACCACTTCCCGATAAATTTCATGGTTTAGTGGATATTGAAGAACGATACAGAAGACGATACTTAGACTTAATCATGAATGAGTCAAGCCGTAACACAGCAATGCTTCGTTCTAAAATCATGAGAGAAGTTCGTAACTTCTTTGATGATGAAGGATTAATCGAAGTTGAGACTCCGGTTCTAACTTCTATTCTATCTGGTGCCGCAGCGAAACCATTCGTAACACACCACAATACTTTAGATATGGAATTTTATTTAAGAATTGCGACTGAGTTACCTCTCAAGCGTTTAATTGTTGGGGGCTTAGAAGGTGTTTATGAAATTGGACGTTTATTCCGTAACGAAGGCATGAGTCCAAAACACAATCCTGAGTTCACTACAGTAGAAGCGTATATTGCATATGCCGATATGAAAGACATGATGGACTTATCAGAAAATCTACTACTTCACTTAGCTGAAAAAGTTGTGGGTACAACTGAAATTAATTATCAGGGTACTGACATCTCACTTAAAGGACCTTATAGAAGAGTTCACATGGTTGATTTAATCAAAGAAGCATGTGGTGTCGATTTATGGGCAAACATGAGTGCCGATGAAGCGGTCGCAATTGCAAAAGAATACGGACTTGAAATGGAAAAACATCAAATGTCATATGGTCATGTTGTAAACGAATTCTTTGAAACATTCTGTGAAGATAAGATTGTTCAACCAACCTTTGTATTTGGTCATCCAGTTGAAGTATCACCGCTCGCTAAAAAGAATCCAGAAGATTCAAGATTTACTGATCGTTTCGAAATGTTTATCGATGGGCGTGAATACTCAAATGCTTTCTCAGAGTTGAATGATCCAATTGATCAAAGAGAACGTTTTGAAAGTCAATTAAATGAAGCGGCTTTGGGTAACGATGAAGCCAATGAGATGGATGTTGATTACGTAGAAGCTTTAGAATATGGCATGCCGCCTACGGGTGGTATTGGTATTGGCTTGGACCGTTTGATCATGTTATTAACAGACAGTGCGTCAATTCGTGATGTATTGTTGTTCCCTCATATGAAAAATAGATAATTCCTAATTATGTGATTAAGCTGATTAAATAAAAATATAAAAAAATACACTCATCTGGGTGTATTTTTTTTATGGATTGATTAAAGCTAGCGTTCAGTGGAGATAGCCTAGTTTAATCAAATTAAAAATAATTTAAAATATTTGTTGAAATCGCTTGCACTTCTTTTGAAATATGTTATATTAGTGGTACACAGGTGGTATATACCACTGTAAAGGAGAAAAAATGATGGAAAGAATTACATTATGGATGGAAAAACACTTTGTCCCAATCGCAGTTAAGATTGGTTCACAAAAACACTTAGTCGCTATACGTGACGCATTTATCAGTATTTTACCAGTAACAATGGCAGGGGCTATTGCAACTATGATCAACGCGTTGGTAAGAGATTTACCAGCTAAGTTTGAATTACAAGGAATTACAGATGCATTTGCATGGTTAATCGGAATTAACGGATTTATCTGGTGGGGAACTTTGGCAATGGTTGCCTTGGTCTTCTCATTCGCAATTGGTTACCAATTAGCTAAAGCTTATGATGTTGATCCGCTACCAGCTGGTCTAATCTCATTAGTAGCATTCATTATCGTTACACCTCAAGTTGCTGCATTCGGTGCAGAAATTGACGGCGTTGTAACAGAAGTTGTTGGTTGGGGATTCCTTAGCTGGGGTTACTTAAACGCAACTGGTCTATTTACAGCTATGATCGTTGGATTTATTGCAGCAATCACATATGCTAAATTGATGAATGCAAATATCAAAATTAAAATGCCAGAAGAAGTTCCAACAGGAGTTTCAAAAGCATTCGAGTCAATTATTCCGGGAGTACTAGCATTGTACCTAGTAGGAACATTGGCTTACCTAACATCAACATTCTTAGATACAAGTATCGCAGACTTAATTATGACTTATATTCAAATGCCTTTCTTGTCAATGTCACAAGGTTTAGGATCAGTTATCGTTGTTACAGTCATGGTTTCAGTATTCTGGTTCTTCGGAATCCACGGTACAAACGTATTGGCTCCAGTATTAGATGGTGTTTACCTAACAGCTACACGTGCTAACACAGCAGCACACGAAGCAGGAACAGCATTAGAATATATCTGGACAAGAGGATCATTCGACGCTTACGCTTGGATGGGTGGTGCAGGTTGTACTATTGGTCTAATCGCAGCACTATTAATCTTCTCTAAAAAAGAAGAAGAAAAAGTTATCGCAAGATTATCAGCACCAATGGGTATCTTCAACATCAACGAACCAATCGTATTTGGTTTACCGATTGTATTGAACCCACTATACGTTATTCCTTGGGTATTAGTACCTACACTATTAGTTATTATTGCTTATGCAGTAACAGCAGCAGGACTTGTACCTCCAGTATTTATTGAAGTACCTTGGGTCATTCCTCCAGTATTGTATGCATGGATGGCAACAGGATTCTCATTCCCAGCAGCATTACTTGCATTATTCAACCTAGTGTTGGGTTCAGGTATCTGGGCAGTATTCGTATTAGTATCAAATAAAGTAGAATATAAATAGTAATATAAAATGTTATACTGAAGAGAGGCATTTGCCTCTCTTTCTTATGAAATGAGGACGAAATTATGATAAAAATATCTATACCAGTACAACAGGAGTTTGTTATTGAAACTCTCGAAGAAAGCAATCAATTTAAATTTGTTGAAAAAAAAGGAATCAATCTATTTTTCGAAAGTGAATTAGAAGATCCAGAAGAAGCTGTTCAATTAGCAAAAGCTACTATCAAAGGAACTAAATCAGGGGCAGTTTTATATTTCCAAGTTAGCGCAGTGACCGAATAATGGAACGCTGGGCATTATTCTTGTTGAGTTTAGGCTCATTAATTGTTATGGTAGCATCACAAGCAACTGACTCTTTCTCTGTCATCATATTAGGATTATTGGTGATTTCCGGGGGGATTTATATCTTGTTCAAGAAAAGAGGAACAAAAAATGATCACAACAAGAATCGTTAAAGGGGATATTAATGCATGTTATATGCTATTTATTGACTCATTGTTAGCAGATGTCCGTCAAAGTACTTCCAAAAAGGTCTCACTCAAAGACTTACAACCAGGATTTCAATATGACAAAGTAATGGCAAATAAACTTGGTAATTCAGGTCATGCTTTAGCCACGGTAGTAAATTTAGAAAAACCACGTATTTATGAAATGTCATTCCTTAGTAAACAAGGTGAAACCATTTTAAAATATCTATTAAATCCTGTCGATGAAGAAAACTTCGACATCACTTACAGTGAAGAATTTTTGGGAACAGGTTTCTTTAATAAAATAAACTATAAACTCATGAATGTCTTCTATAAGAAAAAAAATATAAAAAAAGCACATATGGTCTTAGATCATTTAGAAAAGTTATTGAATTGATTTCACGATTCAATAACTTTTATTTATAAGGAGGGCACAATGGCCAGATTGGGAATATCAATTTATGTCGGACACTCAGACATACAAACAGATTTAGAATATATGAACAAGGCGGCAAAAGCCGGATTTACACGTATTTTTATGGATCTTTTAGCAGCAGAAGATAAAACACAAGAAATGATAATCGAAGAATTCCTTCCGATTACAGAACTTGCTCAAAAATTGGGCATGGAAATCATTCTTGACATATCTCCACAAGTCTTAACAGATCTTGGCTTAGACTTTGATGACCTCAGCTTCTTTACATCAATGAATGTCAGTGGCATTCGTTTGGATGAAGGATTTGATGGAATTAAAGAAAGAGACATGAGCTACAACAAAGAGAATCTAAAAATTGAACTTAATGCAAGCCAACTTAATGGACTCATTGATAAAGTAATGGTGAACTATCCAAATAAAAATAATATCATTACTTGCCATAACTTCTATCCACAACGTTATAGTGGACTGAGTTTAGATCACTTTAACTTGTGCAATGAAAACATTGCGCCATACAATCTGAAGATTGCTGCATTTGTTTCAAGCCAAAACGAGAATACTTTTGGACCTTGGCCTGTAAGTGAAGGCTTATGTACCTTAGAAATGCACAGAGACTTGCCAATTGATACACAAATTCGCCACTTCATGGCAGATGGTAAAGTAGATGATATCATCATTGGTAATGCTTATGCATCAGATGAAGAATTAGAAATTTGTGCAAAAATCACTCCTGGAATCTTAGCATTTAAACTGGAAGCAGAAAAAACAATTACAGAAAACGAACTGAAAGTTCTCTATGAACACGATCATCATGTCCGTGGTGATATGAGTGAATATATGGCACGTTCAACAATGCCACGCATCACATATGCAGCATTAGAAATTAAACCTGAAAACACTAGGGATTTGAAGCGCGGTGATGTTATAATTGTCAATGACGAATACAAACGCTACAAAGGTGAACTCCATATTGTTCTAAAAGACATGCCAAATGATGGTAGAAAAAACGTTTTAGGACGCATACCAGAAAATGAAATGTTTCTGTTAGACTATATCAAGCCTTGGAGACCATTTGAATTCTTAAAATAAAATAAAAGGAGGTTTCTGATGGCGATTCCATTATATTTAAAAATTAAGCAAGATTTGATAGAATCCATCAAAGACCTCGAAGCCAACGCTCCCATCATGAGTGAGCGCGATTTAGTGGGCCAATTTGGCGCAAGTCGAATGACCGTAAGAAAAGCAATCACTGAGATGGTTGAAGAAGGCTATCTTTATCGAGATTCCAATAAGGGAACTTTCGTTACTGATAAAGTAATGATTCGAAAAGATACATTACTTTATTTGGATGATACGCACTATTCAATAATTTATTTCGACGTGAAAACAAGTTCTAGTGAAGAAGTTCACCAAGCACTCAAATTGACCCGTCATGATTCGATTGTGCGAATGATTCGTTTGTTAGAGAAAAACGGCAAACCGATGACAGTTGAAGAAGTATATATCAAACGTCAAAACTTAACCGATTCTCAAGTCAACGACATGGCAAATTGGAGAAAATTCAATCAGTTTGTTGATGCTCAAGGCAGTGTGTACCATCATTTCAATCCTGAAATGGTACCCATTAAATACGCAAACTTATTAAAACTAAAATTGGGAACACCCATTATTGTGGTGAATACCGTCATAAGAACCAAACAAGGCGAACCGTTGGTTTTCCGTAAGTCATACAATAATTCCAACGAACGTTTACTGGAAGTATCTTCGACAATATCTTAGCAGCTTGATTTCAAGCTGCTTTTCCTTTAATTAAGGGCGTGCTTGTGTTAAACTAACAAAAAGTGAGGGCAAATATGAAATATTCAGCATTAATAGTCGCTGCAGGAAAGAATGCAGGCATAGGAAAAAGTTACGAAAAAGCATTGGCATCATTCAATGAATCGAAATCTGTCTTAGCACAAACAATCTCCATATTTCTGAGTGATGAACAGTGCAGTCAAATTGTAATTGTGACCAACCCAGCTGACATGTCACGGATTGTACAATCCAGTGATAGTGGCAAGATCATGTATGTAAAAGGGGGCAACAGCCGCCAAGAGTCTGTCCTGATAGGTTTAATGGGCATACTTGAAGATGTTGTACTGATTCATGATGGCGTACGTCCGTGGATCAAGCAGCACTATATTAACAATCTTCTAAAAGAGATGGACACAGAAATGGCATGTGTTTTAGCTCTAAAACCAACAGGATCAGTCCGATTTGTAGAAGAAGGATACCTACTACCAGAATTAACACATGAAAATACTGTGGTAACACAAACACCACAAGCATATAATACGGCTTTTATTATAAACTGTTATAAGACTGCAATCAGGGAGAATATTGCATATCTTGATGATGCTGAAGTTGTTTCAGCGGTGTCAGACGTAAAAATTAAAGTCGTTACAGGCGATTTACGTAATTCAAGATTTATATTAAAAGAAAATTAGGGTAGATTCGATTATAAGCGTATTTTTAAGTAATGATGGAAATTGTTTACATGCAGGCATTCTTTTGGTATACTTAACAATGGATAAAAAACTTATCCTTGCCTGAAAAGGCCATAGACCAAAAGGAGGTGTACAAAATGCGTAAATATGAATTAATGTACATCGTAAAACCTTCACTTGATGACGAAGCACGTAATGCAGTCATCGAAAAGTTACACAATATCTTAACTGATAATGGTGCAACTGTTGACAACGTCAACGAGTGGGGATTACGAGAACTAGCATATGAAATCAACGATTTAACTAAAGGTTATTACGTTGTCACAACATTTACATCAGATGAAAAAGCACTAAACGAATTTGACCGTTTAACGCGTATCAATAACGATGTTATGCGTTTTATGATTGTTCGTTTAGATGGACAAGAATAAGGGGTGATTACACATGGTTAACCGTACAGTTTTAGTGGGTCGTCTAACTCGAGACCCAGAACTTCGAAAAATAGGAACAGGGAAATCTGTTCTAAACTTTAGCATTGCTGTGAACCGTCAATACAATAAAGATCAAGCTGATTTTATTAATTGTGTTGCGTGGGAACAAACTGCTGAATTTATGGCCAACTACCTTACAAAAGGTTCATTGGTCAGTGTCGAAGGTCGCATTCAATCGGGTAGTTATGAAGATGCTACTGGTAAAAAAGTATACACACAAGATGTTGTGGCTGAACGCGTTCAGGCACTAGAATCTCGTGCACAACGACAAGAACAAGACAAAAAGCCAACTCAAGATTTTGCTCCGGCATATCAAGCTGACCCAAGTCCTTCATATGAATCAAATGATGAACCTGTTCTTGACATTACAAGTGACGATCTTCCATTTTAGAAAAGGAGAATCATTATGTCATTTAAAAAATTCCGTGGACCTCGCAAGAAAGTTTGCTACTTCACAAAAAACAAAGTAACTGAAATTGACTACAAAGATGTTGAACTTTTAAAACGTTTCGTATCTTCGAATGGTAAAATCATTCCAAGACGCGTTACAGGAACAAAAGCTAAATTCCAACGTCCATTGGCAAACGCAATCAAACGCGCTCGTCAAATGGCTTTGTTACCATTCGTTTCAGAAAATTAATCTGTGAATAAAACCCTTCCTACCTTGGAGGGGTTTTATTTTAAATAAATAGGAGGGTGATTATGAAAAAAACACGAAGTCTCACTTACGGCGCAATGATATTGGGGATCATTTTAATGGTCTTACTTGTTGATCGATCGACCTTGGGATTTTTCGGTGCCGCATTGGCACTACCCATTACATTGCCCCTCATTATTTATGGCACTAAATTTGAATTTAAAGATTCGATTGTTGTTTATTTTAGCTTAATCATCTCTACTTTCATTTTTTCAGGATTAATTCAGACCATCGTAATGGTCACAGGCTATGGTGCAGTTGCACTGGCCTTTATATTTTGCTACAAAAATTCGATTGAAGGATTAAAAAAACATATTTTAATCTTGTCAATCATGTCAGTATTATATTATTTAATGATTCAATTTTTCGGTCAATATTTTGGTATTGTTGTAAACGAGGAAATTGAAGCGATAGCCAATATCTTCAAAGGCATTGACTTTAATTTGATTCGATTTACCGCATATTTGAGCATATTCTTCACCATGTTGATGGAGTATATTTTAATTAATATTTCTGCTCAATTGCTTATTAAGCGATTGTCTCGTAAATAGTATTTTACTGCTATTTATGGTAATATTTAAGAAAGCCTTGGAGGTATATTATGAATGAAAGATATGAAAATATAAAGATCAAATTAATGATGTTTGTATTGGTGGAACTTGTAGTTCTCATTTTCTTTAATTTATTCATCGATGACTATTTAGCGTTCCTACAATACGTATTCATTCTTGTTAATTTAGGGTTGGTTTTCTACATGTTTTACAGTATGAGAGAATCAAGAAAAGAACGCATCATGTCTGTAACCCAAATATTGGGATCAAGAGCCAAAGATGTTTTTGATTATGGACAAGTTGGCGTTTTAACATTCAATCAACAAAAAGAAATCACTTGGGTTAGTGAAATTTTTGATGACTACGAAAGAGATTTTGTTGGTGAATATTTACACGAAGCTTTTCCTAAAATAGAAACGCTGCTTTCAAGTAAAGAAGAAATTTTAAGAATAACAATAGACTCAGATATTTATGAAGTTTCCAGTATGGCACAAGATGGCATATTGTACTTTAGAGATGTCACTAAAATAGACGTT
>CBDUDQ010000005.1:0-36378 GCA_965365985.1 uncultured Erysipelothrix sp.
GCTCCAATAAAAATTGGAAAAGACACTGTTATCGCAGCCGGTTCCACCGTTACTGAAGATGTAAATGATGGTGACATGGCGATTGCGCGAAACAGACAAGAAAACAAATCGGGATATGGCATAAAGTTCAAAAATAAAGAGGATAAATAAAATGAAAAAAGAAGATACGGTAGTCTTTGCATTAAGTTCTAATATTGAGTTGGCTGATGAGATTTGTGGCCATCTTAATATCACTCGTGGGAAAATTGAAGTACGTCATTTTGCAGATGGAGAAATCTTAGTTGAACCTTTAGAATCTGTTCGTGGGAAACATGTTTATATCATTCAATCAACATGTGAACCAGTCAGTGAAACATACATGGAAGTATTGATAGCACTTGATGCTTGTAAACGTGCTTCAGCAAATGAAATCACTGTTGTCATGCCTTACTACGGTTATGCAAGACAAGACCGTAAAGCAAGAGCACGTCAACCAATATCAGCCAAACTTATGGCTAATTTGCTAACAACTGCAGGCGCAAATCGAGTAGTAACTATCGACTTACATGCACCTCAGATTCAAGGATTCTTTGATATCCCTACTGATGACTTAACTGCCGTAGACATGATAGGACAATACTATCGTAAGAAAAAATTTGAAGGTGAAATTGTTTGTGTATCTCCTGATCATGGGGGTGCGACACGTGCCAGAAGATTATCTGACAAGATTCCCAATTCTACAATCGCAATCATTGATAAACGTCGTACAAAACCAAACGTTGCTGAAGCAATGAACCTCATTGGTGATGTGAATGGTAAAATTGCCATTGTCATCGATGATATGGTCGACACTGCTGGATCTTTAATGGGTGGCATTGACATGCTCTATGCTAAAGGCGCAAAAGCTGTATATTGTGCATGTACTCATGGAATCTTAAGTGGCCCAGCAATTGAACGCATTGCCAATTCAAAAATTGAAGAATTGCTCATTACCAATACAATTTCATTATCTGAAGAAGGCCGTAAAGAACCAAAAATTAAACAAATTTCTGTTGGATACATGCTTGCAAAAGCAATTGAAGCCATTCAGGATCATACGCCAGTCTCAACATTATTTGATCTATTCAACGATTAAATGATACAGGCAAACCTAATTATAGTATTCCATCCTGATGAAGATAAAATATTAATGTGTCACAGACAAAAAGAACCTTACTTGGGTTTATACAATTTTGTCGGTGGCAAATTAGAAGAAAATGAAACAAACATACAAGCAGCCTACAGAGAATTAAACGAAGAAACAGGAATTGAGTTTCATGATATTGATTTAAACCCTTTGTTCACTACTGTGTATCACCAAAATGAATTTGAACTTCAAGTTTATTACGGAAAACTCAAAAAAAATGTCACCCTAACACCGGAAATTAATCCCTTAGTTTGGATGACACTTGATGAAGACTTCAGTGATGTAAGTAAATTCGCAGGTCATGGAAACATCAAACACATGATTGCGATGATCTTAGATGGACATGTACTCATTGAGAGAGAATGAATAAATAAATGATTTAATTTGATGCTCTGGGTACATGATACTCAGGGCATTTTTATATCGTTCTATCTGTTCAAAGTAACGCTCTTTGAGCTCTTCTTTACTCGCATTGTCTGATTTAAAATCAACTAAAACCACCGAATCATCATTAACAGCCAAGAAATCGATGATTCCATTGCTGGATTCGGGTATATTAACAAGATATGGCATCTCGTGGTAGATGTATTTAGAGTTATAAAGCACTTGTGTGAATGAATTTTGATTGTATTTGAAGAGTTTTTCTCTCATTGAAGGCTCTAAATGATCTAAACTATCCGATTCCCATGCATTTAATGGCATAATCTCAATCGTTTCATGCAAAATGGTACCATAAGACATCCCAATTTTAGATGTAAAGTTCAAGGATTCGTTCATAATCTGTGGAATAAAATCAGTTTCTTTATACGTAAATTGTTTAGTGAATGATAATTCTAAAGACTCTAAAACATCTTCTTCTAAACTATTATCTTCAATATCCATTGCTTGAATGGTTTTAATCATCGTATTTTTCGGATTACTGGCCAATATAAGTTCTATTTTTCGTTTGTGATTTCTCAGTAAACTCAGTGATAAATCTTGATTTGGCATCTCTTTTACCGTATCAACAATGATCATTTTATCTTGAGAACGGGTCAGTGCCACGTAAAGTAATCGCATGGCCTCATCAATTTCTTCTAAGTCTTGTTTATATTCAGTTAAAGTTCTCAGGAGTCCTTTTCGTGTTTCACGATACGGTAAATCAATTTGAACCAGTGAAGGTCC
Source organism: uncultured Erysipelothrix sp. (assembly GCA_965365985.1). Classification (GTDB taxonomy): domain Bacteria; phylum Bacillota_I; class Bacilli_A; order Erysipelotrichales; family Erysipelotrichaceae; genus Erysipelothrix. The sequence goes on from CBDUDQ010000005.1 coordinate 2,330, forward strand.
CATTTCATCATCGATCAAAAGACTGTCTTTATGATCCATAACATTGTGTCCCCCAATCCCAAATATGAATACAAGAGGGAACTGAAGTCCTTTGGATTGGTGAATGGTCAGTGCACTGACCACATCAGCATCAGAACTCAAAGGACTGGCCTCCGAACTCTTTTCATCATTAAATTCTTCAATAAATTGAATGAATCCATATAGAGAGGGCGTTTTATTTTGTTGGTATAAGACTGCTTTCTCTAATAAAAAGTCCATATTAGTTTTATCCTGTATTGAGAAGGTTTGATTGTATTGATTGTTAAAAGAAATAATATCTTGGATTATAGATACAATATCTCCTTTAGACCAGGGCAATACAAGCTCCATAACTTGTTTGTAAACCTCTGGTTCCAAGTCTTTAAGTGAGTCTTTAAGATTTCTATTATGTAATGACAACTGTGCTAAACGGTTCTCACTCATTTGAAAGAAAGGGGAATTTAAAACAAATGCCAAATCATAGTTATTTTTGTTTAAACCAAACTTAAGGAAATGAATGGTCGCTTGAATGATGGTTGAATTGTAAAACCCTGATAATTCATTTAAGAAGTGAGGTATATTCGCTTCTTCAAAAGCTTCTTTTAAGAAGTTCTTTGCGTTATGAGATCTGACCAATACGACCATATCTTTGAAGTTCATGCCTGCTTTATGATGTCTAATTATTTCCTGGGAAATATGTTGGGCAGTTTGAGCGTTGTTATTGCTGGTATAAACACCATCTCCCCGTTCAATAACATGGACCTCAACTGGGACTGAATTGTTTGCTTGGGATTCCAAACCAACATTAACATGATCATTTTCATCGTAAATGCTTTCATTTCTGATGTTCATGAGTTTGGAGAAGACGTCGTTGTTATACTCTACGATGTCTTTTTTTGAACGATAGTTGAAGCTTAAGAAAAGATTAAGCCCAGCACCTTCATTAATAAGGTCTTGCATGATTTGTGGTTTAGCCCCTCTAAATCGGTAGATTGATTGTTTGATATCACCCACTCTAAAAATGTTATTGCCGTTTGAGATCATGCGTATGATTTCATCTTGATATTCATTGGTATCTTGGAACTCATCAACCATGATTTCTTTGTATTTCTTTTGAATGATTTTGGCGACTGCGTTGTCGTTGAGTTTAAGAATGGTGAGGGCCATGATTTCAAAGTCTGAGAAATCTAGGCATGCATTTTCTGATTTCATTCGATTCAAGACATCAATGAAATCTGTACTCATTTTAAATAAAAATTGAAGTCGATTAAAGTTCTTATTTTGAAGTTTCAATTCTTGATCTAAGGGAATATAGTTGCTGACTAGTGTGTTGATGGTTTCGGTGACTGAATTTCTTGCCAGATCATAAATTTCAGAGTCTTTGAATGAGGGTGTTTTGAAATCAAATAAACTTAACATTTCATCATAGAAAGAAAGGTCTTTTAAATGAATCTTTTGGATGGCGTGGGTCATGGCTTCATATTTTTCTAAGAGCACCTGAACATGTTTTCCAAAGTCATCCACATTAAGAAGGGATAACATGGTTTTGATGTCTTCTTTAATCATTTCAAAATGATAGAGATGGTATTCAAAGAATAAGTCCTGAATCTTTTTTGGAAGCAAATCAAAGCTTTCAACACTTAAGCTTAAAAGAACTTCGTCGATGGCTTTTTGTGCTTCTTTTCTTTCTAAGATCCAATCTGCTACTTTAAATACTGCATCTTCTAAACCACTGAAATTGAGCGGGTTAGAAGAGAATACATCAAGGAGTTCTCTTGTCATTTCTTTGTCTTTGCCTAAGTAGAGTTCGATTACTTCTTTCATCGCATCTTTTTTAAGTAAGCTGGCTTCTGCGGGAGAAAGGATGTTTTCGGTCCTTTTGGGGTCTAATCCAATCACGTATCCGTAGTTTTTGATGATATTCAAACAGAATGAATGAATTGTTGAGATTGAGGCAGTCTCAATCATGGCAATTTGTTCTTGTAGGAAAGGGGATGACTGGTTTATGTTTTCTTTATTTAGTGAGGATAGAAGCCGTGTCTTCATTTCTGACGCTGCGGCTTCAGTGAAGGTCATGGCTGCGATTTCATCAATTCGAACCCCATCTTGTAGGATTCTTTTCATGAGTCGTGCAATGAGGACGGTTGTCTTTCCTGCTCCGGCTGAGGCACTGACGATGACGTTTTGTCCGAGTGCATCGATGGCCATTTGTTGTTGTGTATTAAACTGTGTGCTCATCTTCGAGTGCCTCCTTTAGATTAATTTCTGATAAGTCTGGTAATTGGATTTCATAGGGATTCAAAACGCCGTTGGCAATGTTATTGTAGATGGCTTCATAAATAGATTCTAAGACATCAATGGTCGTTTCCCAGTTGTAAGGTTTGGGTGATACTGATAAACCTTTTTTGAGTTCTTTAATGCCACTAAAGTAATTGCCTGAGCTCATTAATTCATTGAGGGAATCAAAGATCCACCCTGTGTGTTTTTTTGAGTCCATGTATAGGTCTTCTATTGAGTCTTCAACCTGAGTAATGGCTTTTGAAAGAGAGTATTTATAATTAGAAATCGCAATGTTGGTTTCGTTAAATCCGTAGTAGAAGATGCCGAAGATTTTTTTATCAAACACTTTGCTGATGATTAAGGCATACGTGAGAAGTTGGAGTTGTGTTCCTGCTTTAAATTGTGATGCACTCATTTTGTGTGCGCTTGATTTATAGTCGATGATCATTAAGTGATTATCGCTAGAATCGATGCGGTCAACAAAGCCATTGATTTTAAATTTGTTGAAGAGTGGGAAAGCATCTATTCTGTATTCAGTTTCGATGGTTTCAAATCGGGTATCTGATAGTGAATCAATGATGATTGCTTTATTTCTATTCATCAGTGCTTTGTTTCTTTCGTGTATCATTTGGGTTATTTTTGAGTGCGTTTGAGAATCTTGAATGAGTGTTTCGTACTCAAACTTTGGATTCTTAATGATATTTTCCATATAAGCATGGTTGATGTTTCCTAATAACATGGGATCAAAGATTGGATATCTTGGTTCTCTGAGTTTTAACCCTCTTTCAATGAAGAACTGATATGGATCATTCATGTAAAGTTGAAGTGCGGATACAGAAGTGAGCATTTTTGAATTTTCCATAAATAGCGCTTGTGCTAATTCTGTGCTTAATTTTGGATAGTGAATGCTTTTTTGTTCAATTTGTTTGAGTGGCCATACGTTTGATTGTGCATTATGGGAGCGGGCAAAGTCTTCAATTGCCAATGACACTTCCTGTGCTTTTCCTTCATAATTGCTGATTGAGTGAGATAAGTATAGGGTCTCACTTTGATTTAAGAATGTTTCTTTATTTCTAATGCTGTGTTTTGTTCTGTTTTCTAATGAAGGGTAGTCTTTAATTCTATTTAAATAAGATTCCTCAAATATACCTGTGTTGGCTGAAATACTTGGGAAATTGGATGCAGTTAGGTTAATGGCGTAAACTCGAGATTCTGGAAGAAATGAAAAGTCGTTTAAATCGTAGAATTTGAATTGTGATTCAGTTTTACTTTGACTTGAGAGAGCGGAGATAAAATCAACAAAGAGGTGATCGGTAGTTTCATCAAAAAGATCAAGATTTTGTTCTAAAAACTTCTTGATTGGTTTTAATTTATATTGGCTGTTTGTTAGTAAGTAGTTATAGGCGCTGATTGAGGCTTGTTTAAATGGTAAGTTTTCGAAATCCTGTGAGAAATCGAATATAACAGAAAGGCTCTCTTGTGCATTTTCAATGATTCTTTGTGTATCTCTGTTTTCTGAAGTGGGTAAATGTAAGAGTGGAAACGAGAGGTTTAAATGATTGTAGAGAAAAATGATGTCTTCTTGTCTTTTAAGTTTTAGTGCATTGCTTTCTAATACGTTTATAAAGTTTGTAATATTTGGATTGAGGTACAGATTAAACATCGCTAAGTATTGTTTTTTAAGGATGAGTAAACTGCGGTCTTCGAGTTGTAGTGGTAGTGAGTAACGTGAAAATATGGATTCAATGAGTGGAATTTGAGATTGAAGTTGTGGGATGACGAATGTCGCGCAAGGAATGTCATTTTGTAGTATGTCTTGTACGGCGGCTTCTATCTCATGTCTTATGTTGAGTGAGTTTCTAAAATAAACTTCTTGTTTGGCAGATATTTCTTTTGTTTTGAGTTCTATATTATTGTGTTTAATGAAGCTCAATTGTGCGTGCGTTAAAAAGTGATCATATACAATATATTTTGTATTGGGATCAACTTTTGGTGTTTGAACTAGGCTATAAATCGATGATAAACATAAGTGAATTTCTTTGTCTAGATCTGTTTCTAGTGGAAGGTCGCTGAGTGCTATATTATATAGGTGCATATCTTGAATCATCTTAATCATGGTTTCTGTTGTTTTAAGATGATTGATTACGGATGATAAAAGTTCTAATTTAAGTGAATTAAGTTTTTTAAATGCTTCTAATTTTAGTTCTGTTAGGTCTTGTGTGATATTGAATGCCACATCGAAATCGAGTACTTGTGTGTGCAAAAGAAAGTCTGATTCTTTTAATAGTTCGTCTTTAATATTTTGATGGTGTTGAGATGATATAATGTATATAGTGTGCATGAAATAACCCCCTATCCTTATTATAGGCTATGACTCGGTTATTTGTGTAACGAAATTAGAAAAGAGGTCAGGATGAAACTAATATCATGGAATGTGAACGGATTTAGGGCGGTAATGAATAAGGAGTTTGAATCAATTTTTGCTGAAATGGATACTGATGTGCTTTGCTTACAAGAAATTAAGATGCAAGCTGGGCAATTGGATTATGATCCAGAAGGATATCATGCTTACTATAATTATGCAGAGAAAAAGGGTTATTCTGGAACAGCAGTATTTACTAAAGAAGAACCCATATCGGTGACTTATGGCATTGATAAAGAAATTCATGACAAAGAGGGAAGGGTCATTACTTGTGAGTATGATGATTTTTACTTGGTGAATGTTTATACACCCAATGCTCAAGCGAAGTTAGCACGTTTGGACTATCGCATGCAGTGGGAAGAAGATTTTAAAAATTATCTGGTAAATTTAGATAAACCTGTGGTATTGTGTGGGGACTTGAATGTTGCTCATAATGAAATAGATTTGAGTAATCCGGCGGGTAATCGTAAGAATCCTGGGTTTTCTGATGAAGAACGAGAAAAATTTGGTAAATTATTGGATGCTGGATTCATTGATAGTTTTAGACATCTTTATCCTGATGTTACGGAGAGATATTCTTGGTGGTCATATCGTACAGCAGCAAGATCTCGTAATGTAGGGTGGAGAATTGATTATTTTGTTGTTTCGGATGCACTTAAAGATCGCATCAGTGAAGCGGACATTTTAGATAAAGTAATGGGCAGTGATCATTGTCCTGTGTTGTTGGAATTAGCTGTTTAACTATTAGAAGGGTGATTTATATTAAAAATTCGAAATTAGAGCTTGCGCAATTACAAGCAAGTCAGGTATATATATTAAAAGCGTTTGATGAGTTGTGTGTAAAACATAATATTTCGTATCATGTTGATTTTGGTTCTTTGATTGGCGCAATACGCCACCAAGGCTTTATTCCTTGGGATGATGATATTGACGTATCTATGGATCGTTATTCATACAATAAATTTTTAAAAGTCTCGAGTGATTTGAGTTCTGATTTTTTCATTCAAAATCACGAAACAGATCCTGAGTATATTCACCCGTTTACGAGAATTCGTTTAAATGGCACCTTAAGTGTTCAAAAGTATTGGGCTGATGTTAATATGCATCAGGGAATCTTCATTGATATCTTTCCTTTTGATGCAATAGACACGGGAATTGTTGGTTCTTTAAGACATTATGCTTTTAAAAAGATTGAGTATGTCAAATTCTCAAGAACTCAAAATAAGTTGCGTCCGCTTAATCGCTGGGAAAATCTCAGTAACAAAATATTCAAACATTGGTCTACCCAGTCAATGAATAGCTTGCAAACAAAATTAATGAGTGCAGCGAATAAAGAGTTTACAAATGATACGATGTTGAATAACTTAAGTATTTTAAAGAAAAGACAAGAAATATTGGATACTTTGAGACCATTCTCCTACTTTCAAGAAATTGATCGTGTACGATTCGAATCTCTCGAAGTTAATATTCCTAGTAATTATGACAAAATACTAACAAGAGTTTATGGAGACTATATGACTTTGCCTCCAGTTGAACTTCAACAACCCCATCATTTATTGTTTGAGTTTAAGTTTAGAGATGACATTTTAGCATTAGAAAACCATTCAGTTTAGTGAATGGTTTTTTTAATATTTAAACAACTTTTCAGTACTAAGCTTCTACACAAACCTTTAATGATTCTTTAATTAATTCTCTCATGTCTTCTACTGGTGTAATTCCAAGCTGATCCATTGTTTCTGAAGGTTCAATGTATAAATCTTCTTGGTTCATTCTTTGTGAGAGAACAATAGGAATTCCATGTTCTTTACCAAGTGACGCTGCATGAGCGTCTACTTGTTCAAAGTTTGGTTTTAGATGTTCATATGGTACATCAAGTAATACTGTATCTTGTCCTAGAGCATCGACCATCATTTGATAGAACTCTCTGTGTTTCATGTTTGTATCTGAAATTGCATATGTCTTGCGATGAATGTGATTTTTTAACGCGCCAACTGTTGCTTGGGCAACTTGGTGTGCACTGACCATTGCCGTACCACCTTTTCCGACTGGGTATTGTTCTTGTCCTTTAAGAAGGTCAGTGAACATTTTCCATAGTGGGACGCGTCCTGGCATGGTACCAAAGATATAAGGGAGTCTTAGTACAGAAACATTCATTTTGCCTTCGCCTTCTGCGAATGCAATTTGTTCTTGTAGTAAACGTGTGCCTGCGTATCCTGTATCTTTTAGTTTAAATTCTGGTAATCTTTCTGCAAATTCTGCGAAGTATGATCCGTAAACTACGAAATCTTTAACGCCTGCTTGTGCGCAAAGTCTTGCAATGCGCTGTGTAGGACGAACGTTTGCTTCATAGAAGCTCTTGTATGCGGGTGCTTCTGGTAACCATCTTTCGTCTGCACCAATTGCGTAGACAAATCCGTCAACGTCTTTTAATAGTTCTAATACTTCCTCATCAGTGACCTCATTGATATTTCCCAGTGAACTTTCTACTTCTTTTGGAAATAGATCTTCACTAGGCATTGGAGGGAGGGACATTGTACGTACCTCATAACCTTGGTCTAACAATTCAAGTACAGTATGATAACCTAAGAATCCTGTGCCACCTAAAACAAAGACTTTCTTCATATATAAATCTCCTTTCGGCTGTGCCTTAAGTTAATTATCTCATGTCTTGGGGTTCATACATGTGTTTTAAAAAAGAAATAATGAATAATGAGTGAAAGTGAGTAAATAATGTAAGCGCTATGCTTTGGCTTGTGAGATTTCTTTTTGTTATAACAAACTTAGGAAACAAGGCGTTTTTTGCCATAAATAAGTTAATTTGTCAATAAGAATTGCTTTAAGCTAAAGAAATTGTTTTTTAATTGTGAGACCGCTTTCTTAAAACTAACGGTTCTTATCCTACACATAAACTTGGATTAATGCTATAATATACCTTGTGTGCTAGAATAAGTAGGATAAAAATGACATTTAAAGAATTAGGATTATCAGAATTAGTATTAAAAGGAGTAGAAGAGAAGGGTTATGAAACCCCATCTGACATTCAAGAGAAAGCAATTCCAATTTTATTGGAAGGGCATGATTTATTAGCGCAATCACAAACTGGAACCGGTAAAACGGCTGCATTCGGATTGCCAATTATTGACGCACTTGAAGGTAACTCAAAAAACGTAAAAGCATTGGTCTTAGCACCAACTCGCGAATTATGTATGCAAGTTGCTAACGAGTTACGTAGTTTCGGTAAATATAAAAACCTTAACATCGTAAGCGTTTATGGTGGAGAACACATTGACAAACAAATGCGTGAATTACGACGCGGCGTTGACATTGTAGTAGCTACACCAGGCCGATTGATGGATCACTTAAGAAGAAAAACAATTCGTTTAGACGAATGTACTCGAGTGGTTTTAGATGAAGCTGATGAAATGTTGAACATGGGATTTGTTGATGACATTAACGAAATATTTACGTCATTACCAGAAGAGCGCCAAATGGTATTCTTCTCAGCAACCATGCCAAAAGAAATTATTAAATTGAGCAATCAATATTTGGTTAAACCAGAAAAAATTGTTCTATCAAATAACAACATGACAGTTTCTAAAATTGAACAAGTTTTCTACAGTGTAGAAAATAATGCAAAAGTGAACTTAGTAACTCAGTTACTACAAATTCACAAAACAGACGGAACTATGATCTTCTGTAATACGAAGAGAATGGTCGATGAATTAACAACAGAGCTCAACAAAGCGGGCTATCCAGCTCTTGGACTTCATGGCGACATGAAACAAGAAATGCGCACAATGGTGATGAACCGCTTTAAAAAAGGAATGGTTTCAGTATTGATCGCAACCGACGTTGCAGCTCGTGGAATTGATGTTGACAATATGGATGTTGTCATCAACTATGATATTCCACAAGAATTAGAATATTATGTCCATAGAATCGGACGTACTGGTAGAGCCGGTAAGTCAGGTCTCGCTATTACATTGGCTTCAAGACGTCAAAAACACGTCATGCGCCAAATCGAACGCTTGTCTAACTCAGAAATTAAAGAGTTACCAATGCCTAGTAAAGAGCAATTAAATGAATTAATGGTTGAGCAAATGGCTTTAGACATTCGTAAATGGGCTGATGCAAAACAATCAAAAATGTTTAGTATCGCTTATGAAGGTTTAACAGCAAAAGGTTTCTCACAAGAAGAAATCATCGTTGCTTATATCAATAAATCAATTGCAGATAACAACTTAGAAGCAATCAAAGGAAACGGTGCCAAAGAGTCAGCTCCAAACGCGCCAATCTCAAGAATTTCTATTTCAATGGGTAACAAGCATGGTGTTTCACCAGCTCACCTAGTTTCTGCAGTCGCAAGTGCAACTGGAATCAGTGGCAATGCCATTGGTAAGATCGTAGTTGGAGAAAATTCAAGTACAGTCGAAGTTCCTAGAGAACACCTGGTTTCAATTGTTGATAAACTAACAGACATTACAATCAAAGATCGTAAGATCACTGTAGAAGTAGTTGAAGAATTCGCAACTTCTGCTCCAAGACACCGCGATCGCGGACCACGTAAACCTTACCAAGGTGGCGGTTCTCGTGCTGGTGGTAGTGGCTCAAGAAGCCGTGATCGTGCTCCAAGAAGTGCTGATCGTGGTTCTCGTGGTGGCTCAGATCGTCGTGACAGAAGTTCTTCTCCACGTCGTGAAACTAACCGAAATAGCTAATAGAAGACACCTTCGGGTGTCTTTTTCTTTGTTAAGTTAACCGTTCATATCACGCACTTTGATGGATAATGTGTTAACTTTGTATAGATATTCACAAGTTATAACCATATTATGTGTATTTGAAACTAATAGTGTAATATTGTACGAAAACAAGCTTCTAGCTGTTGTGGGCTCAGTCTAGATAAAATATAATAACTATGGAAACAAGGAGGAAATAATTTCTATGAAAAAATTATTAGCATTATTGCTAGTAGGACTACTCGTTCTTACAGCATGTGGATCAACTAAAGAAGATCCAAAACCAACACCTACACCAGATGCAGGTACAGCAACAACTTATAAAATCGGTACAGCAGTGGTAAACGGTGTAAAAACTGCAGAACCAGAAGCTGAAAAAGCAGGTAAATTTGAATCAAACGTAACTTTTGCAACTGTTGCATTAGACGCTGATGAAAAAATTGCTTTCGTATCAATCGATACAAACCAAAACGAAATCTCATTTACAGCAGACGCACTAAACGAATTTGCAGCTAAAGGCAGCAAGAAAGAATTAGGCGACGATTACGGAATGAGTAAAGCTGGAAAAGTTGAGTGGGACAAACAAATTGCTTCACTTGAAGAATACCTAATTGGTAAAACAATTGCTGAAGTCAACGCTGACAAAGCAACTACAGACTTAAGCTCAACAGTTTCAATTACAGTTAACGGTTATATTGATGCAGTTGTTGCAGCAGCAGCAAACGCAGTCTCAGTTGAAAACGTAGCTACAATCGCACAAACATCAACAGTGGGCGCTAAAACTGATGCAGACAAAGCACCAACAGTTGAAATCTCCACAACAGTCGCAGCGGTTGCACTTGATGCAGACGGAAAAATCGTTTACTCATTTGTTGACGAAGCACAATTAAAAGCAGATATCACAGCTGGCGTAGCAACACCTAACGAAAACCTAAAGACAAAAGGTCAATTAGGAACAGAATACGGTATGAGCGCAGCTGGAAAAGTTGAGTGGAACGAACAAGTTAAACACTTAACAGACTGGACTATTGGAAAAACTAAAGAAGAAGTTGCTAAAGCAGCAGACGCTTCAGATGTTACATCAACAGTTTCAATCTACGCACAAGGCTTTGCTGATACATTAACAAAAGCAATGGACGAAGCAAAAGCAGTTAAATAATATTATAAGGGAATTGCGAAAGCAGTTCCTTTTTTTTTCGTCAAATTTAAACACTTATTCCACTTGTTAAAATATCGTTATTATTCACACATTGATTGACATAATTGATGCTAAAACTTACAATAAGAGTACCAGGAGGTATGATTATGAAAAAGATATTAGCATTATTAGTAGTAGGGTTATTGGTCCTGAGTGCATGTGGATCAAAAGACACACCAGAAAAACCAAACGAAGACAAAACATATAAAGTAGGGACAGGCGTTGTTAACAACGTGAACACCGAAGATGCATCTGAAGAACCAGGTAAATTTGAGTCTAACGTAACTTACGTTACAGTCGCTTTTGAAGGCGATAAAGTGGCTTATGTTGTTATTGATGAAGCACAAAACGCATTCATGTTTGAAAATGAATCAGTTGAAGAATTTTCCGAGAGAAAAACAAAAAAAGAACTTGGTGATGACTACGGTATGAGTAAAGCTGGAAAAGTTGAATGGGATGAACAAGTTAAAGCACTTGAAACATACTATACAGGTAAAACTGTTGCTGAAATTGAAGCAGGATCTACAGATTCTGACTTAACTTCTACTGTATCAATTAACCTAGAAAACTTCACTGCTGCACTAAAACAAGCAGAAACAAATGCTGTTAAAGTTGATGGTGTTGAAAAACTAAGCAGTGCATCAAAAACTACTGGCACACTAAATGACGATGGTAGTCTAGAAATTACAACTACAATCGCAGCAATTGCTTTAGACAAAGCAAATAAGGTATCTTATACATTTGTTGATGAGTCACAAATGAAAGCTGAAATCATTGAAGGAAAAGTTGTAGCAAACGACAACCTTTTAACAAAACAACAACTTAAAGAAGATTACGGTATGAGTGCTGCAGGTAAAACTGAATGGTACAAACAAGTTGCAGTCCTAACAGACTACGTAACTGGATTAGACGCTAAAGAAGTTGCTAAAGCAAATCAAGCATCTGACGTAACATCAACAGTTTCTATCTATACACAAAATTTTGTTGACACATTAGTCAAAGCAATGGATAAGAACTAGTTTACATAAAAAAAAAAGGTATGACCCAAGCAAATTCGCTCTGGTCATACCTTTTTTCTTGTTCTATTTCTAATTTTTTCCTATTTTTTATGCAATTAATATTTATTCTTCAATTTTCTCAACTGGTTTGAGCGCTTATAGGAACTCAATGCATCCAAGTTTGCTTTCAGCGTTTTCTCTTGAGAGTTTAGATTTTGGGGTTCATAAAACTTTTCGTTTGCCAACTCATCTGGCAAATACTGAATCTTGTGCCAAAGATCATTTCTTCCGTAGTCATAACTGTCTTCTTTGTCTAGATTGACTGCATTGAGTCTTAAGTATAAAGGGACTTGGTGGGCTGTGGTTTTTACAGTATGAATGGCCTTATCAATGGCATGTTCACCTGACTTTGACTTTGGGGATAGGGCACACTCGATGACCACATCCGCAATGGGAAGTCTTGCTTCTGGGAAACCAATCTTTCTTGCTGCTTCCAGTGCAGTAACAACGCGTGCACATAGTGCTGGGTTTGCCAGTCCAATATCTTCGTATGCAGTCGCAATCAAGCGTCTTTCTATGGAATCAAAATCCCCAACATGAATGAGCTTAGCCAAGTAGTACAAAGCAGCTTGAACATCACTCCCACGAATTGATTTTTGGAAGGCACTCATCGCATCATGATGGTGATCCGAATCCTTATCCATTGTGATGTTGACGGATAATGAGAGTTTTTCGAAGTCTTCTAAACTGATTTCATTTTCATGAGTAGAAGAAATAAGAAGCTCTAAAGCATTGAGTGCATATCTGGCATCGCCATTGCATGATTTTGATATTGATTCGTAAATTTCTGGATCAATTTTCTTATCTGTTTTTGAGGATGCGTTCTTAAGGATGGTTTGTATGTTATTTTCTGTCAGTGGTTTGAATTCAAATAAGTGAACTCGTGAACGTATGGCAGGATTGATTGAAAAGTAGGGGTTTGCTGTGGTCGCACCCATCATCGTGATGAGCCCACTTTCAATGTGGGGTAAAAGGACATCTTGTTTGTCTTTGTTGAGCCTGTGCACCTCATCGATGATGACGACGAGTCCTTTGGACATTTCTGCCTCAATGAAGAGTTGGTCAAGTTTCTTTTTGTTATCACTGACGGCATTGAATAGACGGTAAGGTCTATTTAATGATTGGGCAATGGCCATCGCAGTGGTAGTTTTACCAGTTCCTGGAGGACCAAAAAAGATCATTGAATACAGATCTTGATTTTCTACCATGTTTCTTAAAATTTGATTTTTTCCTAAAAGATGTTCTTGTCCGATAATATCATCTATCGTTTGGGGTCTTGCTCTGAATGCTAAGGGTTCTTTCATGTAAATCACCTCTATTTATTGTATCATGAATAAGATAGAATGATAATTACGAGGTGAAGAAATGAAAATAGTAATTCAAAAAGTTAAAGAAGCTAAAGTACTGGTTGATAATTTAATTAAAGCAGAAATAAAACAGGGTTTTGTCTTGTTTGTTGGCATAGAAAAAGAAGATTCAATAATGGATATTAATAAGGCCGCTGATAAGATATCTAAGATGCGCTTGTTTGAAGATGAGGCGGGTAAAACTAATTTGTCTTTAAATGATGTTGGAGGGGAAATTTTGTCTATTTCTCAGTTCACTTTAGCAGCGGATGTGCGCAAAGGGAACCGGCCTAGTTTTATCAATGCGATGGATCCAGAAACCGCAAACGACTTGTTCAATTCTTTTAATCAATCCCTTGTAGACCAATCAATAAAGGTCTCTAAAGGTGTATTTCAGGCCCATATGAACATCATTTTAGACAATGATGGTCCAATGACCATTGTCATGCAAGTTAAAGATGGTAAGGTACTCTAGGGTATGATATTATTATAGACGAAAAGAAAGGGGTTGAGGATGTGAAAAAGCTTGATGGTTCAGCACTTGCTAAGAAGATTAAAACAGACTTAAAACTAACAATTTCTAATATTGAAGGACGCAAACCGAAACTTGCAGTGATGATTGTAGGGGAAGACCCAGCATCCATGACTTATGTCAATTCAAAGGCCAAACAGTGTAAAGCTGTGGGGATGGAATCTGTTGTTGAGAGAATTTCTGAAGAAGCCAGTGAACTTGAAGTATTGAATGTATTAAATGCTTTGAATCAAGATCCTACAATTGATGGTATTTTGGTTCAATTGCCACTTCCCAATCACCTTGATGAAAATAAAATACTGGATGCAATTAATCCAGAAAAAGATGTTGATGGATTAACGACTTACAATGTGGGTCGTTTAGCACAAGGAAGACCCACAATGGTTCCATGTACACCCAAGGGTGTCATGAGCCTATTGGATGCCTATGACATTGATGTCTCTGGCATGCGTGCTTTGGTTATAGGACGGTCTCGTTTGGTAGGCAGACCCCTTAGCATGCTCTTAGAACAAGAAAATGCGACAGTGACACTGGCACATTCAAGAACTAAGAACTTAGAATTGCTAATACAAGAAAATGAATTAATCGTAGTCGCAATCGGAAAGCCTCATTTTGTTAAAGTGGAATCACTCTTAACAAACCACATTATTGTGGATGTGGGGATTCATCCCAGTGAAAACGGATTAGTGGGCGATGTTGAGCCGAGTGATAAAGTCAGATTCATGTCACCTGTTCCAGGAGGTGTGGGTCCCATGACCATCGCATCACTCTTAGAAAACACAGTTCAAGCTTATTTTGCGAGGACACAAAATGCAAAACAGTAAAGAATTTGGTTTGGGCGATATCGTTCAAATGAAAAAAAATCATCCTTGTAAGAAATCAGAGCACTTTGAGGTGGTACGCATGGGTGCGGACATAAAAATAAAGTGTCAAGGATGTGGTGCGGTCATTATGTTGACGCGCCAAGATTTTATTAAGAAACTAAAAAAAGTAATTAGAAGAAACGAGGAAATTATTTAATGGCATTAACAGCTGGTATTGTTGGTTTACCCAACGTAGGGAAATCAACCCTTTTTAACGCAATTACAAAATCTCAAGTAGAAGCAGCAAACTATCCTTTCGCTACCATCTCACCAAACGTGGGCGTGGTTCAAGTTAAAGATGAAAGAATGAACATCATTCGTGAGTTCATTGAAAGTAAGAAACTGATTCCAACAACATTTGAATTCACTGACATCGCAGGTCTTGTTAAAGGCGCATCCAAAGGTGAAGGTTTGGGAAACCAATTCTTATCTAACATTCGTGAAGTAGATGCGATTGTTCATGTTGTGAGATGTTTTGAAAACTCTGACATCGTTCATGAGCACGGTACAGTAGGGGATCCAATTTCTGATATTGAAATCATTGAAATTGAACTCATGCTAGCCGACTTACAATCCGTTGAAAACAGAATGAAACGTGTGGGTAAAAAAGCACGTGTTAACGATAAAGAATCAAAAATTGAAATGGAATTACTTGATAAAGCAAAAGCGTTATTAGACAACAACTTGCCATTATCTAATTTGAAACTCAATGAAGATGAAGAAAAAATCATTAAAACATTTCACTTCCTAACAATTAAACCAGTTATCTATGTAGCGAACATCGATGAAGACAGTTTAATGGACATTGACAACAATCCAATGTATCAAGCAGTAAAACAATATGCACAAGAAAGAGAATGCCGTGTCATTCCTGTAAGTGCTAAAGTTGAAGAAGATTTATCTTCATTAGAAGATGAAGAAAAAGAAGCATTCCTTAAAGATTTGGGTGTTGAAGAAAGTGGTTTAGACCTTTTAGTTAAAAACTCATACGAAATTCTTAAATTAAGAACTTTCTTTACAGCGGGTCCTATGGAAATCCGTGCTTGGACTTTCTTAGAAGGCATGAAAGCTCCTGCTTGTGCAGGAATCATTCATACTGACTTCGAAAAGGGGTTCATTCGTTCTGAAACTTATAACTTTGATGATCTTGCAGAATACAAAAGCGAAAAGGCAATCAAAGAAGCTGGTAAAATGCGCAGTGAAGGTAAAGAATATGTTATGAAAGACGGTGACATCGTTCACTTCTTAACCAGTAACTAAGAAATATATATAAAATAAAAGACAAAATCATAAGATTTTGTCTTTTTTCATATTCTTATTTTTGATAATTTGTTTTATTTGTAAGAAACCTTACAAACACCACGATTCATTTCTCTTAAAGTCCAAGCGATACCAATACCCAATAAGATTAATGAAATAAACTTATATGGTAAACCAGCTAAAGGCAATGCAATAACTGAGAATGTGATCCCAACACTCGCAAAGAACGAAATTACACAAGGTGTACAGCCATAAGTTAAAAGCCCAAATAAAATTGAGACAAAACTTAAATTGGCTCCTTTAGAATCAACTGATTTCAATCTTACCATCAGTGAAGATAAAACCATCAATCCAGCAGATAAGCCTGCCATGATCAAATTAATAAGGATGTTTGTCGCGACAAGACCCTTACTGTATTCCATGGCCATAATTTTATATGGCATGTTGAAGCTGTCAATAAGTAAATATATAAAAATGTAAATCGCGAAAAAGAAGATGAACTGTGTCTGGTACTTTTTTTCGTGTAAAGATTCTTTAATAATTGTATTCATAATAACCTCCAATAAACTTTAAACACAGTCTATCAAATAAACGAAGACAAGTGTAATCAATTGACCTAGAAGTAATCTGAGAAGTATGCTTTCTCTAAAATGATGTTAGATTTGAGTATTTTCATCGCGATTTTAGAACATTCTAGTTTCCCGATTTTTTGTAGGTAGCTGGCTGATTTATATCCCATAAGCATGGTAGTTAAAGTTGAAATGTTCAGCTTTACTGCTTCTCCTATAGGCTCATCTGTGATGATGATTTCATTTTCTGAGTTGTGAGTGACAGCAAAGATGCCTTCATTCCATTTAGCGAGGTTATCCTCAACAATGAAATGGAAACTCGGTACATTGCTTGGGAAAGGATAGATCTTAAGAAACTCTTTCACATCAACAATACGGGCCATATAGTAGGGTTTAATGGTTTCTACGATATCGCTGTCTTCCAATAAGAAGGACATGGCTTCACCGGAATAGTTGTTTCCTTTAACGGTGGTAATCATTGAATGGTGATTACTGATGAAGTTCCAAAGGCCTTTTCTCGCATCTTCGTTTAAGAAAATCATTTCTTTTACGTTTAATATTTCTTCTGAAATCCAGTAAAAACAAAGGCCCTTTGGTTTATCAAGATTGTTATAGTAAACCGCAATGTTCATGTCTTTTTCGTTGTCCCAGCGCCAATATTCATCCCATGCAAGTTGATCCCTGAGCATTGCGCCATGGGTGAGTCTTGCGAAAGTATCATAGAGTGAGAAAACATCTGGATCATCAATATCCACTCTAGATACATAGCCTTCCACTTCTTTTATTTTAGGAAGTTGAAAATCTTGTAGTTCAAATGTCATGTGATCAGAAATGGTTTCCCATCCTTTTTTTCTATAAAAAGGGATAGAGTAGGGATATAAATATGCAATTGATTGGTTTGAAACACGCATTTCTTCTAATGCTTTTAATAGTAAAGCACTGACCAGTCCCATATTTCCATATTCTGGATAAGTACCAACGCCAGTGATGCCTCCCATGTCATAAATTTCTCCATGGATGTTGGCTTGGAAAGGATAAACTGCGACTTGAGAAATTAAGTCTTCTTTATCAAACCATCCCCAAACTTCTGCTTTTTTCAAAATAGGTCGTTTGGCCATGATAATTTCTTTTTCGTTTTCATAACCACTGCTTGAGATATCATCTTCAGTAATTTGGAATACATATCTTAATAATTCGTTAAATTGATCTAAATGTTCGGCCTGCACACGTTTGAGTTCAAAGTGTTCAGGTAATTTATGACGGTTCATGATGTCACCTCTGTTTAGATTATATTCTATATCTGTGAAATAAACAAAACAATGCATAATAAATCATCCGAAATAAATAATTAGATGATTAAATGCGCCTAATGTGATGCTATATGGCATCTTTAATAAATTTCATAGTCTTGTTTTTAATTTATAATGCTATAATAAACAAAAAGGGGGTAAACATATGTGGACAAGAAAAGAACTTAAAGATGATGCAAAAGGATTTTTAAGAGTGCATTATTGGAAGGCGTTTCTGATTGTTTTAATTACAAATTTAGCGATGTTTGGCACAGGATCAGTGGGTCAATCTCAGGTTCAAGAAGAATCAAATCTTTCTTTTTCAGTAGCCATAAAACAATTATCCCCAGTGGACATCAGTACTCCTTCCGCAATATATGATTTCTATTCAGGATTTGTGAAATCACCTGTTCCTTCTATAACTGTTGTGATCACTGCTTTATCGGGTATCGTTATTGGTATTCTTTGGGTAGCTATAGGCTTAATTCTTGAGGTAGGTCAAAGTCGATTCTTTATATATGGATTTATGGGTAAAGTTGATGTTAAAAATGTCTTTTCAGGATTTAAGAACGCAGAAAGCATTCCAATTCTTAAAACTCAAATTTTAAAAACCTTATTCATATTCTTGTGGTCTTTTCTGCTTGTGATACCTGGCATCATTAAAACGTATCAATATAGATACGTCCCTTATATTTTAGCTGAGGACCCTTATACCAATTCTGTTGATGCGCTTAAAATGAGTAAAGCCATGACGATGGGACATAAATGGGATATATTTGTCTTGGATTTCTCTTTTATTCTATGGCTTTTATTGAACTCAGTCACGTTTGGGATCGCATCATTATTTATCAATCCGTATATTGAGGCAACGAATGCGAAATTGTATAATATTCTATCAAACAATGAATACAAAGAGACTGCTTACGAAAATACATACTAGATAAATCGCTTTCATTCTAATTAGAAACTACAATTTATGAAAGATATGTTATAATAAAATTAGATATAGGAGGTAAGCATATGAAATTAGTTCTTGCCATTGTTTCGAATGATGACAGTTCATCTGTCTCAAACGCATTAAACAAAGAAAACTTCCAAGTAACGCGATTAGCAACTACGGGGGGATTCTTAAGAGCGGGTAACACCACACTCATCATCGGTGTTGACGATGCTAAAGTTGAAGCTTGTCTAAAGATTGTTGAAAAGGAATGTTCAAAACGAACAGAAGTCGTCCCTTCAACAGCATCATATGATATTGGTCGCTATGCTTCGTTTCCTGTAGAAGTACAAGTGGGTGGCGCGACTGTCTTTGTATTGGACGTTGCACAGTTCCACAAGTTATAATCATTCATTAAGACGATCCTTCGGGGTCGTTTTTCTTTTATTACAAAAAAATCCCATCTTTCGAATTGAGAGATGGGATTTTTGTTTTATATGTTAGTAGTTATAAATTCTTTGGTGGTTGTTAATGCCACAGAGTTTGAAATGAGCATCATCATTTGTTGTATCCAGAATTTGATGAGATCCATCTTCAACCAAAGATTGGCCGTAGATGTATTCATATTCAGGAATTGAAATGATGTTTCTGTGTTTCATGAACTCAGACAGATTCTTTTGTAAGTGATCTTTATAATCTTTTTGTAGGATACCACTGAAGAATTCAGCGACCACACCTGAACCATAAGAGTAAAGACCAATGCGGTCATTTTCTTTTAATTCAACATGATCTAATAAAGAGATGAGGTTTAAGAACAATGAACCATTGTAAATGTTTCCTACATGTCTGTTGTACTGAATGCTTTGTTGGTAGATTGAATGAAGTGTTTCATCATCTGTAATGGATCTTAATGCTTTCAAACCGATTTTTGTATGTGGGATGTGGAAGCAGAATGCACTGAAGTCTTCTAGAGTGAACTCATTGTTCTTTAAGAAGTCCTGGTAGCTTAGATCAAAGTATTTTAAGTATTGTTCGTTTGAATATTTACCATCCACAACCGCATTCTTTGAATAGTTGGGTCTGTGGAAGTCGTAAATGTCACCGGTGAAATATGATGGCTTGTTTTCAAGCACCATGATTTTTGGATCTGCACTGATGAGGATTGCGACTGCGCCCGCACCTTGTGTGGGTTCACCTTTAGTATAGAGGCCATAGCGTGATATATCACTGGCTAAGATTAAAGCCTTTTTCGTCGGGTTTAAAGCAATGTGTGCTTTTGCCATTTGCATTGCTGCTGTGGCACCATAACACGCTTGTTTCATTTCAATGGCTCTTGCACGGGGATTAATTCCTAGTAGGCGGTGAATGACCGTCGCACCAGATTTTGAATGATCCAGGCTGCTTTCAGTTCCCAAAATAACCAAATCGATCGCATCGCGGTCTTCTTGGTCTAGTATTTCATAAGCGGCATTCGCTGCCATTGAGATGGTATCTTGTGTAATAGGCACTACAGACATGAAATCTTGTCCCAGTCCGTAAGTATATTTGTCAGGATCAGTGTCTCTTGCAAGAGCGAGCTCTCGCATATCAATTTTTATAGAGGGTGTATAGAACCCAAGTTTATCAATTCCAATGTTCATGTAAATCTCCTTTAAATATATTCTCTCACTATTATATAGCTTAGAGGTTCTTAAATCAAAGTAATCACTGTTTGGAAAGGCTATTATAACCTAATTGGATTGAGAAACATAATTGTTTTTATTCTAGTAAGGGCTCACATAGTGTTATTTTAGTGATTATAAGCATTGTCATGTCTCTTATTGTGTAAATTGAGTGATGTTGTGGGAAAAGTGGATATTGAATTAATCATCGACCCTTAAAGATGAATAAAATCGTGGTATAATGTTGGTGATAATTTGAAAGAGGTCAATATGAAAAAAGTTAGAGTTAGATACGCACCAAGCCCTACTGGGTTTTTACACATAGGAAATGCAAGAACAGCTTTATTTGATTACTTAATCGCCAAACATTATGGTGGTGATTTTGTCTTACGTATAGAAGATACGGACATTGAAAGAAATGTTGACGGGGGCGAAGCCTCACAAATGCATTACTTAAAATGGTTGGGCATCATTCCTGATGAATCACCAGAAACACCCAACGAAAAGTATGCGCCATACAGACAAATGGAACGCTTGGATATCTATAATAAATATACCCAAGAACTCCTTGAAAAAGGCCATGCTTATAAGTGCTACTGTACTTCAGAAGAATTAGAAGCAGATTACCAAAGACAAAAAGATGCAGGCTATGCATCAACGCGTTACTCACAAAAATGTTTACATTTAAGTAGAGAAGAAAAAGAAGCCAATGAAGCGGCTGAAAAACCATTTTCAGTTCGTTTAAACGTGCCAACAGATAAGACTTATACATTCGATGACATGGTACGTGGCGAAATAAGCTTCGAATCAAAAGACATCGGAGACTGGGTCTTGGTTAAAACCAATGGCATTCCAACATACAACTATGCAGTGGTCATCGATGATCATTTAATGGAAATCTCACACGTCTTCAGAGGTGAAGAACATATTTCTAACACACCAAGACAAATGATGTTGTTTGAAATGTTTGGTTGGGACATCCCGCGTTTTGGACACATGACCTTAATCGTTAACGAACTGGGTAAGAAATTATCCAAACGAGACAATTCTGTCATGCAATACATCTCACAATATGAAGAAACAGGATACCTACCAGAAGCCATGTTTAACTTTATGGCTTTATTGGGTTGGTCATTCCCGGGTGAAAAAGAACTTTCAACAAAAGAAGAGCTCATTGAAGCATTCAGTGAAACACGCTTATCTAAATCACCATCAATGTTTGATGTTCAAAAACTCACATGGATGAATCACCAATACCTAAAAGAAAAATCAGATCAAGAGTGGTTGGATTTTGTCCGCCCTTATGCTGAAAAAGGTCAAGACCTCTCTTCTAAATCAGAAGATTGGATCCATGATTGCTTGCTTTTATATAAAGAACAACTTGAATATGGTGCACAAATCAGTGACTTAATTTCAATGTTCTTTGAAGAACCAGTCTTAAGTGATGATGCTAAAGACGTTCTTTCATGGGAAACCAGCAAACAAATCGCTGAGAGCTTTTTAAACAACTTACCAACAGAATGGTCAAAAGAAACATTAAAAGAAGCATTCAATAATAGCAAAAAAGAAACTGGATTAAAAGGAAAACCATTATTCATGGGACTTCGCGTAGTCGGAACCCATCAAACTCACGGCCCTGACCTGATTTCTGCGTTGTACTTAACAGGTAGAGACGTCTTAGAGAACAGACTTAAGGACTATGTTAAATAATTTTAAAAAAACTAATGAACAAAAGGTCATGCGTGACCCCGTTCATGGTTATATTCATGTTGAATATCAAGTCATTTGGGATCTCATTAACGCAAGAGAATTCCAAAGACTGAGAAGAATCCATCAGCTGGGTGGCACCTACCAGGTTTACCACACAGCGGAACATTCTCGTTTCGCCCATTCATTGGGTGTTTATGAGTTGGTTCGATTGATGATTGAAAGCATTGAGGACTTGAAGGGTATTTTAAGTGAGTTTGAACAAGTGGCTTTGATGTGTGCAGGACTGCTTCATGATATTGGACATGGTCCCTATTCTCATGCTTTTGAGGCAGTGACCAATGTGAGTCATGAGTCTTTCACATCATGCATCATCTTAGAAGATTCAGATGTCCACAAAACTTTAATGTCATGTCATCCAGAATTAGCACAAATGGTCAGTGATATCATTGCCCACAAATGTGATCGTCCATTATTAACTCAAATCATTTCATCCCAATTAGATGCCGATAGAATGGATTATCTTTTAAGAGACTCCTATTTTACGGGTGTTTCTTATGGAGAATTTGATTTACACAGAATTTTAAGAACCATCAAAGTGGTCGATGACCGTTTAGTCATTAAGACTTCGGGCATTCATGCGGTAGAGGATTACATTATGGCGCGTTACCAAATGTACTGGCAAGTGTACTTGCATCCAACCAGCAGAAGCTTTGAAATGATTTTATTATCTTTATTTAAAAGAATGCGCGCTTTAGCAGAAACTGACATTTCGCTTTTAGATGAGGTTGCTTTCTTTAAACCTTTCTTAACAGGAGAACCGATCAGCTTACAAGCACACTTTGAATTGGATGAAGCAGCGTGTAATTATGGCTTCGTTAAGTTAATGCAAAGTAAAGATCCCATATTAAAGGATTTGTCGACGCGTTTATTAAACCGTAACTTATTTCAATATTTGGATTTGGTTGACCAAGCTCAAATGATTGAACTTGAAAATGAAATTGCCAGTGCTGGCTATGATCCTGAATACTATTGTGTTCAAGATTATATGACACAAGTTTTATATTCACCTTATGAAGAGCTGGGTGGTATGGGAATTGATGTTTTAAGTACAGATGGACAAACGATGGAGCTCAGTGCAGCATCGACCATTGTTCGCGGGTTTGTGCTCGGAGAACACAAAGAAGATCGAAAAATATTTTTTCCAAGAGAGGTCACTTTATGAACAAAACAACAAGAATTAAAATAAGAAACAATGTATTTGAAAAACTTCCTGAGAACACAGTAAGTTTTTTCTTTAGTGGTATGGGTGTTAGAAAGAGTGCGGATGCTGAATACCCATTCAGTGCCAACCGTAACTTTGTTTATTTAACAGGTGTTGAAGCCCCTGAATCAGTCTTAGTAATGGATTCAAGCACAAAGAAAACTGTCTTATTCATTCGTGATATTGATCCAATGAAAGAAAAGTGGTTGGGGTATTTCCTAAGTGCTGAGGCTGCTTTAGAAACTTCGGGTGTTGATGAAGTTCGCTATCTATCTGAATTTGAAGATTATGTTAATCAACGCCTCGACGAAGACATTAAAATTGGGGTTGATGTTGATCATGAAACATATTCAGATGAAATCCACGGTTCAGGCATGATGTTTGCCATGGCTGTGGGAGAAGAAAATGTGGTTAATGTGTTTGATGTCTTAGTTTCATGCCGCATGATCAAGCTTCCGGAAGAAGTTGAAAAGATTAAAGAGGCTGGTGCTATTACAGATTCTGCCATTATGGCTGCATTATCAGAAATGAAACCTGGAAACAATGAACGTGACTTGGCTGCAAAGTTCCTTTATACAGGGATGGTTGCAGGTGGAGATTTGATGTTTGATACGATTATTGCTGGGGGTGCCAATGCGGTGGTCCTACATTATGTTGAAAATGATCAAACTCTAAATGATGGTGATTTGGTCTTATTTGATCTTGGCATTCGTAAAGACCAATATGGGGCTGACATTTCTCGTACATTCCCTGTGAATGGTGTTTTTAGTGAAAGACAAAAGTCTGTTTATCAAGAGGTCTTGAATTGTTTCCATGCTGTGAATTTGGCGGTTCGTCCAGGGATCAGTTTACTGGATCTCAATGAGCTTGCTAAAGAGAAGTTGACGCAGTCTTGTAAGAAACTCGGCTTAATTTCTAAGAGTGAAGATGTGGATCAGTATTATTATCACAGCATTGGTCACTCACTTGGATTGGATACGCATGATGTGTGGTCTGATCGTACAGAAAAGTTGGTGCCTGGTAATGTGATTACCAATGAGCCGGGTCTTTATATTAAAGAGTGGGGCATTGGCATTAGAATTGAAACGGACTTGTTGGTTACTGAAACGGGTTGTGAGGATTTAATGCCTCAAATCATCCGTGAAGTCGATGAAATTGAAGCTTATTTAAAAACAGTTTAATAAGTGTTTAAAGGACCATTCGTGATGTCGAATGGTCCTTTTCATGTGTAAGAATTGTGATACTTTAAGTATTTGTCGTAATCACTTGACTTATAGTGTGGTTTAACTATAATTCAAGAGTAAATAAGTAGGGGGGTTATTACTATCTTAGGAACAATAAAAGTTAAACAAACATCAAACGACCTTTCTGTTGAGCATACGGATGCGCTTGCTGAAAAGATTAAGCATAACGATTATGTCAGATTTACATATATGGAAGAAAATGGCGCTTATGTGACGCTTGATATCATGGATGATACGGTGTCTTTACGAAGACGCGATAAGGGAATGACCCATGGTACCTTTAAGCTCAATGAAAAAACTGAACTTCGCGTGATCAATGAACATGGCGATTTAGTATTTGATGTCAATCTGGTCTCTCTTGACTTCGATGGCACAAATTTTGAAATGAATTATAAACTCATACACTTAAATACAGAGATTGATCAACATCAATTCCAATTAAATTGGAACACGGAGGAATAAATATGACATCACAATCACTTACAGATTTGGCCTTTGATCACTTAAAAAAGAAGAAAAAGGAAATGTTATTTGCGAAGCTTTGGAAAGATGTTCATGATAAAATGGGCATGAGCGATGAAATTGCTAAGCGAAAAATCGCTTCGTTCTATAATGCTTTAATGTTAGATTCTCGTTTTATATCTTTAGAGGGCAATAAATGGGATCTAAGAGAGCGTCATTCACTTGAAAGCTTGATGATTGACCCTGAATTATTGGACGCAATCGATGATGGCGACGAATATGAAGATTATGATGATATGGTCACTTCTGAAGAGAATTAATAATAATCTGTGTTGAACTTAAGTCCCTTGTTTGCTAAAATAGAAAAGGGCAGTAAGCTCCCAAAATTTTTTGGGAGCTTTTATTTGTTTTAAGAGGAGGTCAAACATGACAACTAAGTATATATTTGTTACTGGAGGCGTTGTTTCCGGCATTGGTAAAGGAATCATCGCATCTTCATTGGGACGTTTGTTGAAAAATCGCGGGCTTACAGTTTTCATGCAAAAGTTTGATCCCTATATTAACGTAGATCCAGGTACCATGTCACCTTATCAACACGGTGAAGTTTTTGTCACTAAAGATGGTGCAGAAACTGACTTGGATTTAGGACATTACGAACGATTCATTGATGTTGAGCTCACGGATAATGCCAACATTACTACGGGTCGTGTTTACCAATCTGTTATAAATAAAGAACGTCGTGGGGAATATATGGGTGCGACTGTACAAGTCATCCCTCATATTACTGACGAAATAAAAAATAAGATTTATGATGCTGCTAAGGACAGTGGGGCAGATATTGTCATCACTGAAATTGGGGGTACTGTTGGGGATATTGAATCCCTTCCTTTCTTAGAAGCGGTAAGACAAGTTCATGCTGAAAATAAGACTGAGGATGTTGTTTTTATTCATACAACACTCATCCCTAAGGTGCCTGCATCTGATGAGTATAAAACGAAACCGACTCAACATAGCTTTAAGGAGCTTATGAGCCATGGTATCAAAGCAAACATCATTGTGACGCGTTGTGATGAACCACTGACTCAAGATATGAAAGATAAAATTGCTTTATTTTGTGATGTGAATGATCATGCCATTATTGAGTCTCGAAATGTTGAGAATCTCTATGAAATTCCAATGTCATTCCAAAGACAGGGCATTGACAGCTATATCTTGAAGAAGTTTGGTATGAATGATGTTAAAGAAGCAGACATGAGTGATTGGGTTGCGATGATTGATCGTGTGAATCACTTAACTGAAAAAGTAAAAATTGGTTTGGTTGGTAAATATGTTCAACTGAAGGATGCGTATCTTTCTGTGAGTGAGGCAATGCTTCATGCTGGATATGATTTGGCAACTGAAATTGAAATTGAGTGGATTAATTCTGAAGATGTGACACAGGAAAATGCTGAGCGTTTATTGTCGGGTCTTGATGGCATCATCTTACCGGGTGGTTTTGGATCTCGCGGGATTGATGGCATGATCAATACAGTTGAGTATGCGCGTGTGAACAATGTGCCGTTCTTCGGTGTTTGTTTGGGTATGCAAATCTCATTAATTGAGTATGCAAGAAATGTCTTGGGTTATAAGGATGCACATTCTACTGAGTTTGATGAAAAAACATTGAATCCAGTAATCGATATCATGGAAAACCAAATTGGTCGCCAAGATGTGGGTGGCACATTGCGTTTGGGTAATTATCCTTGTTCACTTAAAAAAGGCACAAAAGCTGCTGAGATGTATGGTGAAGCAGTTGTCTTTGAAAGACACCGTCATCGATATGAATTTAATAATAAGTACCGTGATGAGTTTAAAAAACATGACATTGTATTTTCTGGTTTGAGTCCTGATGGACAATTGGTAGAAATTATTGAGAATAAGGCGCTTGATTTCTTTGTGGGATGTCAATATCATCCTGAATTCAAGTCTCGTCCGAACCGTTCTCATCCATTGTTTTACGGATTTATCAATGCGGCTTTGCTTTTTTCTAAAAAAAGAGTAAGATAGAAGTATCTATAGGAGGATGAATAATATGACATTAGTATCAGCAAAAGGTATTTTAGATTCAGCACGTGATGGACATTACGCAGTTCCTGCAATCAACATCAACAACTTGGAGTGGACAAAAGCAGTTTTAACAACAGCTCAAGAATTAAACTCTCCAATTTTACTTGCAGTATCTGAGGGTGCAGTAAAATATATGACAGGTTTTAAAACAATCGTAGGTATGGTTAACGGAATGATGGAAGAATTAAACATCACTGTTCCAGTTGCATTACACTTAGACCACGGTAGCTTTGAAGGTGCTAAATCAGCAATCGCTGCTGGATTTACATCAGTAATGTATGATGGTTCACACTTACCATTCGACGAAAACTTAGCACAAACTAAGGAAATCGTTGCAATTGCTCATGCAGCAGGCGTATCAGTTGAAGCAGAAGTTGGCTCAATTGGTGGAGAAGAAGACGGTATCGTTGGTACTGGTGAATTAGCTGACATTTCAGAATGTACAACAATTACAGGTACAGGCATCGATTTCTTAGCTGCTGGTATTGGTAATATTCACGGTAAATATCCTTCAAACTGGGCAGGACTCAGCTTTGAAACATTAGAACAAATTAAAGCAGCAACAGGAAATATCCCATTGGTCTTACACGGTGGAACAGGTATCCCTGCAGACCAAATCACTAAAGCAATCGACTTGGGTGTTGCAAAAATCAACGTTAACACAGAATTACAATTAGAGTTCGCTGCAGCGACTCGTGATTTCATTGTTGCTGGAAAAGACTTAGAAGGCAAAAACTTCGATCCACGTAAATTGTTGGCTCCTGGTTATGAAGCAATGAAACAAACAGTAAAAGACAAAATGGAAATGTTTGGTAGTGTAAACAAAGCTTAATTGAATCAAATTAATTAACTTAGAAGGGGCGGCTTGCTTAATCAAGTCCCCTTTTTTTATTGGAGGAACAAGATGTATTCATCAAACGAAGTCATCGAACAGATGGCAAATCTGGGCGTTGTTAAAGTAAACAAAGATTTTAAAGCAAAAGCCATCCTGGGCTTTATGGGTGGGGCTCTTGTTGCTATGGGATATCTTGCCTACATAATCATTTTAGGTAGCGTAGGGGCGCCTTATGGCCACCTCATAGGGGCTATGATCTTTCCTTTTGGCTTAATTGTCATCTTAATGATGGGTGGCGAACTGATCACTGGAAACATGACAGTCGTAGCCATGGCTTACTGGCAAAAGAAAGTCAGTTTAAAAGAACTTTTAAACAACTGGCTTTTCATCACCATCGCAAACGTTGTGGGCGCAATAAGCATCGCCTTAGTATTGGGTGTCTATTTAAAGATGCTTGATCCTTATGTCGATGTGGTCAATCGTTTGGCGATTGGTAAAGCATCTTATGATGCTGGACGCATCTTTGTTTCTGGTATTGCTTGTAATTGGGTTGTCGGAATTGCCATATGGTTATTTATGGCAATGAAGGGTGGCTTTGATAAATTAATGGGCGCTTGGTTTCCAACCATGGTGTTTGTTGTTTTAGCTTTCCAACATAGTGTGGCCAATGCATTTCTTTTCGCAGCCTCAATCTTCTATGGTGGTGTGACACTATCTCAAGCTCTATCAAACTTTTTCTTCTCGTATTCTGGTAATGTGGTCGGTGGCGCTGTCATCGTTGCTTTACTTTATTCACATGTTGGTGGAAAGAAACAAAAACAAAATAGCATCAGTGCTTAATTTGTCTCTGTTTGAAATCTATCAATGATGTGTGTATAGTGTGTCTAGACATACGGGTTTACTTATAATAAAAACTAAAAAATGTGGATTCACATTTTTTTTTGCGTTTAAGTGCCAAACTTAGTTTTTAGTGTCAAAGAAAAGAGGAGAAATATGAATATAAATATGAAGAAAATATTAAGTGTGCTATTGGTTTTATGGTTATTAGTCGGATGTGGGAGTTCCAATGATGAGGGCAAGATCACCATCATTGATGGTGACTTTGCTGAGATGAACATTGCGACTCACATGGCTAAGATGCTCATTGAGTCAAACACAGATCATGAAGTGGTCATCAAACCATTTATGGCTTACAACTTAGCATTTGATCGTTTAAGACAAGGTGAAGATGACATTTTGGCGAGCTATGATGGCACACTCTTGGCCACGTTCCTAAGAAAAGATCCATCAGAAGTTCCAGAAGGAATTGATTTGTATGATTTTGCCAATGCTCAAGCAGAAGAATCTGATGTGAAGCTGTTGGATAAATGGGGTCATCAAAACACTTATACGGTCGCTGTAACGAAAGAATTAGCGGCAAAACATAACTTAGTCACTGTTTCGGATTTGATTCCAATCGCAAGTGAATTAAGATTCGCTGCAGAGCATGCGTTTTTTGAAGAAGAGGGAACCGTTCGATACAAACCGTTCACTGAATATTATGGTTTAGACTTTTCTGATTTTCACTCAATTGATATTGGGTTAAAATACACAGCCATCGCAAGTGATAACATGGATGTTACTTTGGTAAACAGTTCAGATGGATTGAATAAGAAATATGAATTGGTCATTCTTGAAGATGATCAAGTGTTCTTTCCAGAATACTATATGGCTTACTTAGTTCGTGATGAGCTTGAAGCTGAGTTCCCAGGAATTGAGGATGCTTTAAATAAAGTTTCAAATCAATTTACTGTAGAGAAGATGATTGAGCTCAATTATTTGGTTGATGTTGAAGGACAATCAGCGAAAGACGTAGCACATGATTATCTTCTAGAAGAAGGATTCATTCAATAATATAATAAAACACATCTTGTAGGTGTGTTTTATTTTGCATTAAAATCATAAATAAGCCCATTTGAGTGGGTTTTCAATTTGCTGGATTTGAAAATGACTTGCGAAAAGTGTATAATACGGGTATAGGTGTCCCTGTGACACAATTTGAGACTAAATTGGAATAAACTAGCTCGGATCAGAAAATTAAATGTAGACTACATTTTTTTTTCGTAATTTAGGAGGAAAATATATGATTGAATATAAAAACATTAAGAAGGTTTATGATGGAAGGGTCGTTATTGAAGACTTGAACTTGAGTATTAAAGAAGGTGAATTTGTTTGTTTGATCGGACCTTCTGGTTGTGGTAAAACGACAACGCTAAAGATGTTAAACAAACTCATTAAAAAAGATGGTGGGGAAATCTTGCTTAAGGGTGAGAACATTGACAGCATGAATGTGACTGAGTTGCGTCGTGGTATCGGCTATGTGATCCAACAAATTGGATTGTTTCCAAACATGACGGTTGCTGAGAACATCGCCGTTGTTCCTAACCTACTAAAATGGGATAAGAAACGCATTGATGAAAGAGTTAAAGAATTGTTAACATTAGTAGACATGGATTACGAAGAAAATGTTAACAAATACCCTCATGAAATGAGTGGAGGACAACAACAACGTGTTGGGGTCTTGCGTGCACTTGCGATTAATCCACCGGTCATCTTAATGGATGAGCCATTTGGTGCTTTAGATCCAATGACACGGGACACATTACAAGATGAGTTAAAATCATTACAAGAAAAACTTGGCATTACAATCGTATTTGTTACCCATGATATGGATGAGGCGATTAAGTTGGCTGATGTCATCGTATTCATGGAAGACGGTAAGATTGTTCAAAAGGCCAGTCCTGAAGAAATGCTAAGAAATCCAAAAACTAAAACAGTTAAATCATTTATGGGTAAACATCTTTCAGATCAAAATGGGGATGTCAGTTTACTCTGTGGTGACTTGATGAAGCCAAATGTCTTTAAAGTATTTGAGAAAAGACCTGTGGTTGAGTGTCTTGGATTGATGAGATCTCGTGATCTTGACAGTGTGGTTGTGACTAACGAAGCGAAAGAGTTTGTTGGCGTTGCCAAGATTGATGATTTAATTGAAATGAGAGACAAAGTTAAAACAGTGGGTGAAGTGGCTGATAAGACCGTTCCAACTTTTAAAATTGGTGATGATGCTAAAGATGCCATTCATGAAATTACGACAAACAAACATGACTATGTATTAGTCTTAGACAATAAGAAAATGGTCAGTGGGATCATTACTCGTGGTTCAATTGCCCGTTCATTAACCGAAGTGATTTGGGGTGGCTTGGATGCTTGATTTATATATCAAAAATCTGCCTCGAATATTAGCTGAATCAATCACTCATATTAAGTATGTTGGTGTTTCGGTTGTGATAGGATCTTTGATTGCGATTACCATCGCGTCATTGTTATCTCGTTCACCTAAGGTGGCAAAATTCATCTTGCCCATTGTTGGGATATTCCAAACGATACCTGGGATTGTGTTTATCGGTGTGCTCTTTGTTTATACAGGGATGCGTCCATTGACCATTTATATTGCCTTGTCAGCTTATGCAATTTTCCCGGTATTGAAAAATACATATGCGGGAATTGTTGGGGTTGAGTATGGCATTACTGAGGCAGCGCGCGGAATCGGCATGAATCAGTGGCAATCACTATTTAAAGTTGAATTACCAATGGCTTTACCATCCATATTTGCTGGGATTCGCATGGCCACTGTTTACACAGTGTCTTGGGCAGTCTTAGCAGCAATGATTGGTCAAGGAGGATTGGGAGAATTTATTTATGTTGGGATTGATACTAACATTCAAGCATATATTATTATGGGAGCAATTCCAGCAGCAATCCTTGCGTTAATGCTAGGGTACTTTGTTGATTTCCTTAAGAAAGTATTCGTTAATAAAGGGGTGATGCGTCATGACTCTTAATATGGTATATGAGCATTTAATGATCGTTGCAGTATCAGCGTTCTTTTTATTAATTATTGGATTGTCAGTGGGTATCATTGCTTACTTTTATCCTAAGTTGCGTAAAAGCATCATGTTAATTGTGGATATCTTACAAGTGATTCCTACCTTGGCGATGTTGGGGTTATTAATGGTGGTATTTGGACCAACTTTCCAAACTGTGGTTATTGGTATGGTCTTGTATTCTCTTTTACCCGTTGTTTTGAACACTTTGGTCGGACTGGAATCTGTTGATTCTGGTGTCAAAGAAGCGGCGAGAGGTATGGGGATGAGTCGATTCCAAAGACTAACCAAAGTAGAGTTACCTTTAGCGTTCCCAATGATATTTTCTGGAATGAGAATTGCTGTAGTAACATCCATTGGTGTGGCTGTCTTCGCAACCTTTGTTGGTGGCGGTGGATTGGGCCAAATCTTGTATCGTGGGGTAAGAACTCAGAATATGAAGATGATTATCAGTGGTACTGTGGCTTTAATCATCATGAGTTTGGTGATTGATGGTGCCATGGCGTTTTATGAAAAGAAATTAAGTAGAAAAGGTGGATTTTAAATGAAAAAATTAATGTTAGTTTTTGTAAGTTTATTGCTTTTGGTTGCTTGTGGAAATAAAGAGGAAGATAATTCAATCAAAGTTGTTGATGGCGATTACGCTGAGATGAATCTTTCTGCACAAATGGCAAAAATGCTCATTGAAGAATACACAGAACATGAAGTGAAAATCTTGCCACATATGGCATATTCATTATCATTTGATGAACTAAAACGTGGTAATGTTGATATTTTGAGTTCATATGATGGTTCATTACTTTCAACGTTCTTACATATTGATCCTTCAGAAGTTCCTGAAGATATGACACTTTATGATTTTGCAAACCAAGAAGCTAAAAAAGTAAATGTTAAGATGACAGAAAAATGGGGACATCAAAACACATTCGTGATCGCGACGACACAAGAAACTGCAGATAAGTATAATCTTGAAACAATCTCAGATATGAGACCCGTCGCAAATGAATTAAATTTCGCAGCTGAGCACTCATTCTTTGAAGAAGAAGGTACGGTTCGTTTTAAACCGTTTACAGAATTCTATGACCTTGATTTCAAAAAAGGGAGTTCAATTGATATCGGACTTAAGTTTACTGGACTTGAATCTGGCAGCATGGATGTCAGTTATGTGAATGGTTCTGATGGTTTAAACCGTAAGTTTGGTTTGAAACTACTTGAAGATGACATGAAATTCTTCCCAGAATATTATGCCGTATATTTCTTAAGAACTGATCTTGATGAAGATTATCCTGGTGCTGAAGCAGCTTTAAATAAAATTGCTGGTGTCTTCACATTAGAAAAGATGATCGAAATGAACTATCAAGTAGATGAGAAAGATCGTTCTGCTGAAGATGTAATGAGAGAATTCTTAATCAATGAAGGTTTAATTAAAGAGTAATAATTTAAAAAACCAGGCTTAAATGCTTGGTTTTTTTTTATTTATTCTATTTTAATATTTTTCTTTAAACATTCAATTGTGATAGTTTCTCGAGTATAGGTGTGTTCCTATATTTTTAGGTAAATATCGGTTATAATGTGAGAGGTTATTATTAAGGAGTTGTAAATATGACAGAAGTAATTAAAATTAGAGGCGGAAACCGTCTCAATGGTACAGTTCGTATTGCAGGAGCAAAAAACGCAACAGTTGCTTTGATTCCAGCTGCGATATTGGCATCCAATGGTGAGGTCAATATTTATGGAGTTCCAAACATTTCTGATGTTGCTTCATTATCAATTATATTAAAAGAGTTAAACGTTTCTGTAACGTCTCCAAGTTCAGATCATTTTAGAATCGAAACTTCTGATATGAAGAATCTGACTTTACAAAGTCGTGCAGTCACTGAGTTGCGTGCATCATATTATTTTATGGGCGCACTATTAGGAAAATATAAATATGTAAAAATGCAAATGCCAGGGGGTTGCGATTTGGGTCCCCGTCCTTTTGATTTACATCTTAAGGGCTTTGAGGCTTTGGGTGCTACTTGGGAGTACAAGCAAGGGTTCTATGAAATCAAAGCAGAGAAACTAGTGGGTGCTAAAATATTCTTAGATTTTCAATCTGTGGGTGCTACAATCAACATTTTGTTGGCGGCTGTTTTGGCTGAGGGGCGTACTACAATTGAGAATGCTGCAATGGAACCTGAAATCGTCGATGTCGCAAACTTCTTGCGTAACATGGGTGCTTCCATTCGTGGAGCGGGTACCAATGTGATTATCGTTGATGGCGTCGAAGAATTGCATGGTACCAATCATGAGATTATTCCGGACCGCATTGAAGCGGGAACGTATATGATTATGGCTGC
>CBDUDQ010000006.1:0-34262 GCA_965365985.1 uncultured Erysipelothrix sp.
TTGATCGACACCTGAAAAATCCCGCCATTGTTTTCCATAGACAGGACCCAAATCGCCGTGTTTTTTTGCAAATTCATCATCTGATTTTATTTTCTCAACAAATTCAGTCATGGTCTCATTTTGGTAGTCACTTGAAGCTTTAAAGCTACGATATGGCCATTCATTCCATATTCTGACATTTTCTTTAACCAAACCTTGAATGTTTGTATCTCCAGAAATGAACCATAGTAATTCTTTTGCTAAAGAAGGAAAATGGGTTTTCTTTGTAGTTAATAAAGGAAAGCCATCCGCTAAATTAAAACGTAACTGATATCCAAACAAACCTTTAGTTCCAGTTCCAGTACGATCTGCTCTGAGTTCACCCTCGTTAAGGACTTTTTGAGCCATTTCTAAGTAGTTTTTCATTTTATCACCTGTGACCATTATACAAAATTTACCCTAAATATGATAGTCCTTACAAAGAAAAAACAATACACTAGGGCATTGTTTTTTAGCAGAATAATATTTCGACAGATTCAGCAATAATTACATAGCCATCTTCTTCGATTTCGACGCGGCCTTTGATGGCCACTAAACGGTCTGGTTCACAACTTTCGCAAATCTGATCGCTGACACCTTTCCATAACTGAATTGTAAATTCATCAATTCTGTATTGACCGTTAAATTCACGGAAATTTGAGTGTACAGCAATTTTCATATTTGAATGACTTGATGTTGTTTTCGAATTAATCTTTACAGGTTTTTCAGTGATTTTACCAACTAATTGTATAAAGTTCATATATTATCCCTCCTTTAAGAACAGTGTAGAGTAGCACCATCGGTTATACAATACCGTTTAGATGTTTATTATACCGTTAGTGAATTAAAGAGAAGATATTACTTGTTAAATTCGATAGCTTGTTAAGAATTGGTCATTAATAACAAAGTTTTTGTAAGCGCTTTAAATGTGTCTGTAATTTTGAATATATCTACGAATTCTAAACTCTTTATAGATTCCATATAATCATAGTAATTGATGCCCTCAAAATGAGATTGAGCCAATGTTATTGCCAAACGATTTACATTAGAAAGTGAATAAACCATTTCTCCGAAATATCTCTTCTTTAGTTGTTTAAAAAGTTTTTCATCAATTTCTAACGCATTCATTTTATCATCAACAAAATTATTAAATTCTTCAAAATGATTTGATTCATTGAAAAAATAGATAACTCCATGATCTTCTCTTAAATCAATATCAAAAGAAAATTGGTTGCTGATGATTTCATCATCCAAAGCTTTTTGATAATCAGGGGCAAGTTCTGAAAAATTCATTTCAAGCACAAGTTTAATCAAAAATTCGTCCAATGACTTATTTATCTTTTCATCATAAGGAAATTTGTAGCATAAAGACATTTTGGGTGTTTCAACTTTTTTATGAATCGTACGATTTACATGGTTCACACTCATAGGCTCTTCAGGATATAAATCTTCCACAAGATCCATAGCTTTAATATGATTTTTACATCTAGCGTCTATTATCTTTTTAACCTTCAAAGGATCTTCTGGAGTAACAATACTCAAAACCATTCTTGAATCATGATAATTTACTCTATATGCTTCTTCTAAATCAAATAACTGTGTATCATTGACTGAATCTTCTGTACCGGCTATATCATAGATGTAAGGATAGTTATGATATATATTTCTATAAGTCTCCATCAACAACACCATGTCAGGCATTTGCTCATACATTTTTAACTCTTCAACTATAATACCTTTTTCTTTTTCTACTGAAGTTTCAGTAATTTTGAACTCAGATACAAAGTCCAATAAAAGTGTTAATGGTTTTTCAATTTCACCATTAAAATCAAAGTAATACATAGTTTGGTGGTAAGAAGTAAAAGCATTCGCACTTGCACCTAAATCCGCAAATTGAGAGAGTACATCCCCTTGTTCGTCTTCAAACAACTTATGTTCTAAAAAGTGGGCCAGTCCAGATTTATGGGTCATCAGTTCACCATTGACTTTTTGCTTCAGATTTAAAGCGCCGAATGGTGTACCATAAACTGCGGTTGTCTTTTTGAATCCAGGTCTGTGAACTAAATATACTTGCAAGCCAGAATCAGTTTTAAACTCATATGCCAATTCATTGAAACTATTATTAATTTTCTTCATGTTTTTCACCTCTATAAGCAAAGATAAATGGTTTGGTAGTGAGCTGTGCCACTGCCATCACTGACTCAGATGTGACTAATTTAAGATCTTCTTGTAATTCACTCACATCTTTAGTTTCATTTAAAATACTGTTTCTGAATTCCTGGTTTGCGATACTCCCTTGACTTTCACTGATACCTTCTAATTGCATAACTAGATATTGTACAGCAGCATTAACAGATATGGTATTTGTCTTCAAATATTCAACTTGTTCTTCAATCAATAATAAGGTTTTTTCAGTGTTTTGATCATTTATTCCTGTTGCTATATAAAATATCCCATCGAACATTTGTCTTGAAGCATAAATGCTATAACACAAGCTGTGCTTTTCTCTGATATTTTGAAATAAAAGCGAGCTTGGTAATTGTCCTAATAATGCGACATAAACCAAGTATGAAGCGTATAAAGAATCTTTTGGTGTAATTGAACTTTCGTAGACCAATACCAATTCAGTTTGGTTTCCTTCATATTGCAGTTCAACTCTGTCTTCTATAATTTTAGTAGATAACATAGGATAATCAAGTTCAGTACTATTTCCAGTACTGAATGATTCTAAGTTAACACTCTCATCAAGATTTCCTACGATAAATATTTGTTTATTAAACTGTTCAATACACAGGTTATGAAATGCTTTAACATCGTCAAGTTTTAAGTTTTCTAAATGTTGTAAATCACCCATTGAATTCATACCAAAATTTTGTCCTTCTCCGGCTTTTTTAAATCCTTCAATTAAAGCATATTGTGATGGATTCTCTTGAATTCTAGATAGGCTAAGTTTTAAGTTTTTCTTTGCTTCATTAAAAGTTTCACTATTCAATAAGGGAGATAAATAAAGATCACTTAACAAAAGGGCTTGTTTATCTAACAGAGCTTCGTTAACGAAACTGTGATGGATGAATCGTGTTGATAAATCTATCACCTGATAGCAACCTACAGAATATGTTCTTGATGAGTATTGAGCGCCATAGAGTAAATCCAATCTTTCGCTCATAGATTGTTTGCTTGGATTCATTTCTAAACGGTCTCCCATCATTCTACTGAGAACGTTTGCTGTTGTAGCAGTTTCAGGGTTCATTTCAAAAACAATCTTTAAACTCATGAAAATCTCTTTAAATTTAATGTCATTTGTATAATTAATTGTAATTCCATTACTTAATATCTCTTTATAGTTCATGTTTTTCCTCCAAAATGATACAATGTCATTAGTATTGTACATGATGCATAGAAAAATAGAAAGAATGGTGTCTCAAATGATTAAAGCAAATGATGTTGTGTTTTTAACTGATCTTTATGAATTTACTATGGCCTATACTTATTTCAAGCAAGGCCGTCATGAAGAGATTGTTTACTTCGACATGTTTACTCGGAAAATTCCTGATCAAGGGGGATATTTAATATTTAATGGTTTATCAAAAACCATCGAATCTTTAAAAAACTTTAAGTTTGATCAAAGTCATATCGATTATTTATACGAATGTGGGTTTACGGATCCAGATTTTCTAGAATACTTATTAAAAATGGATTTGAAAATTGATTTATGGGCTGTTGAAGATGGAACAGTTGTGTTTGCACATGAACCACTCGTTACCGTTCGCGGTACCGTAATTGAAGCTCAAATAATTGAAACACTTTTATTGCTATCAATTAACTATTCAACTTTAGTTACAACTAAAGCAAGTCGTATTGTTAACGCCTCTAGAGGGCGTGCAGTCTTAGAGTTTGGAGCAAGACGTGCCCATGGGTATGATTCTTCTTTAGATGGTGCTAGGGGTGCTATTATAGCTGGCTGTGCGGGAACATCACACACCTTAGCTGGATATGAATATGGGGCCTATATTGCAGGTACGATGGCTCACTCTTACATCCAATTGCATGATACAGAATTAGAAGCATTTCAGGAATTCGCAAAACATAATCCAAATAACGCAGTGCTCTTAGTTGATACTTATGACACACTATTATCAGGTGTTCCCAATGCAATTCAAGTTGCAGAAGAATACTTAATTCCAAATGGCTACCGTTTAAAAGCAATTCGTTTAGATTCTGGTGACTTAGCTTACTTATCTAAAGAAGCAAGAAAAATGTTGGATGCTGCAGGACTGCAAGATTGTCAAATTATGGCTTCTAACTCATTGGATGAGCACATTATCGATGACCTTATATATCAGGGAGCACAAATTGATCAATTTGGTGTTGGTGAAAACCTCATTACCTCTAAATCAGAACCTGTTTTGGGTGGCGTCTATAAACTTGTTGCGCAAGAACGTGATGGAGAAATCATTCCAAAAATCAAAGTTTCTGAAAACATTGGTAAAATTACAAATCCTGGTTATAAACGCTTATACCGTTTCTATGATAATGATACCAACAAAGCTTTAGCCGATTATATTGCATTAGCAGATGAAGTCATTCCATTGGATGAGATAGAAATCTTTGATCCCAATGCTACTTGGAAAAGAAAAAAACTTACAAACTATCAAGTAAGAGAGTTACAAGTTCCTGTCTTTGTTAAGGGAGAGTGCGTTTACGAACTCTCCAACTTACATGACATCAGTGTTTACTCTAAGAAAGAAATGGAAACAATGTGGGATGAAGTGAAGCGTCTTCAATTCCCTCACCAATATTATGTTGACTTGTCTCAAAAACTTTATGATTTAAAAATCGACTTACTTCATGAAGCAAAAGTTAAGAACAATCATAAAAAAAATAAGAAATAATTTTTTAAACGAAAATCAAAAAAAAACAACTCAAGCCCTATTCAGGATTTGAGTTGTTTTTGTATATTGTTTTTGAATTAATTTCTTCTAAAGCAAGTTTAATGAAGTTTTCTAACTTGAATGAGTTTTGGTCTCTTTCACCATAACGTCTTAGGTTAACTGACTTATCTTCAATTTCTTGATCTCCTACAATTAATTGTAGTGGTGTTTTATTTTTTTGGGCTTCTCTTAGGCGGTAACCAAGTTTTTCATTTCTACCATCGACATGGACTCGGATACCTTCTTTTTCTAAGGCTTCTTTTACACTATTTGCATAGTCTAAATGATGTTCAGTATTCACAGGGATAATTTCAACTTGTAGTGGTGATAACCAAACAGGAAAAGCCCCTGCGAAATGTTCAATTAGGATTCCTATAAAACGTTCAATAGAACCAAATATTGCACGGTGCAACATAACAGGGCGTTGTTTCTTTCCTTCATGATCAACATAAGTCAGATCAAAACGCTCTGGCAAGTTGTTATCCAGTTGAACTGTACCACACTGCCAAACACGGTTAAGTGAATCACGCACTTTAAAATCCAATTTAGGACCATAGAAAGCCCCGTCTCCCTCGTTAACTTTGTAAGTTTTACCCATAGCATCCATTGCGTCCCTGAGTGCTTGTTCTGATTCAGCCCAAGACTCTAAAGTACCAATATAGTTGGCTTCTGGTCGTGTTGACAGTTCGATTGTATATGTTAAACCAAAAACAGTATAAATTTCATCGATGAAGTCTAAAATTTCAATTATTTCTTCTTGAAGTTGATCTTTAGTCATAAAAATGTGAGCATCATCCTGAGTAAAAGAACGAACTCTGAATAAACCATTTAGGGCACCGCTGGCTTCATAACGGTGAACATGACCCATTTCGGCCAATCGAATTGGTAAGTCACGATATGAGTGAAGATCATTTTTATACACTAACATACCACCTGGACAGTTCATGGGTTTGATTGCGAACTCTTTGTCTTCGATAATTGACAGATACATGTTGTCTTTATAGTTACCCCAGTGACCTGAAATTTCCCAAAGCTCTTTTGATAACATGGTAGGAGTTTCTGTAAATACATAACCACGATCAATGTGCATTTTTCTGTATACAGTTTCAAGTGCATGACGCAAAGTCATACCATTTGGTAGCCAAAATGGCATACCTGGTCCATATTCACTCATCATGAACAGATCTAGTTCTCTACCTAGTTTCTTATGGTCACGTGCTTTTGCTGCTTCTAACCAAGCTTCGTAATCTTCTAAATCTTCTTTAGTATCAAAGGCAATTCCATAAATGCGTTGTAACATTTTATTATTGGAATCCCCTTTCCAATAAGCACCAGAAACTTTTAAGAGTTTAAAGTGTTTAATTTTTTTGGTAGATTCAACATGGGGCCCTCTACACAAATCAGCAAATTCAGCTTGTTTATAAGCTGTGATTTGCTCAGACTCATCCATACGGTTAATAAGATCTTGCTTATAAGGATCGTCAGCGAACATTTCTAACGCTTCTTCTTTTGTCAGTTCTAGTCGCGTGATTCGTTTGTCTTCTTTAGCAATTTTCTTCATCATTTTTTCAATTTTAGGGAAATCTTCTTCAGAAATCATTTCCTCTCCCAAATCAATATCGTAGTAAAAACCATCTTCAATGACGGGACCAACCCAAAAGTGAGCTTGAGGGTATAATCTTTTTACCGCATGAGCCAATAAATGTGCACTCGAGTGATTGAGTATGTTTAATGATTCATTTTCTTTAATATTTAACATAATAAGTCTCCTTTTCCATATAAAAATACCGCAAAAAATCGTAAGGACGATTGATCGCGGTACCACCTTAATTCTCGTAAACGAGCACTTAATTTTCTGTTAACGCCAGCAACGGAACTTTTTCGAAAGTTCACTCCAAGATGGTAAATATAAATATCTACGAGAAGTTTTCACCAAAACACTTCACTCTCTGTTCGATTTATTTATATTATTGTTCTTGTCAAAGTTTATATTTACATTATACAACTTTAATTTTTAATATCAAGAATTAGATCACAAAGTTTCCTTTATCAAATACTGTAATGTGTTCGTCATCATATGTGATGCCTTCGATGTGCATATCACTACTTCCGAACATAAAATCAACATGGTTTAAAGATTGGTTAGCACCCTTAGATAAAAGTGTTTCTTCATCTAAGTTAGTTCCATCTTTGATATTCATTGGATAAGATGCTCCCAAAGCCATGTGGCATGAGGCGTTCTCATCAAATAGAGTATTGTAAAACAATATGTCTAGATTTGAAATTGGAGAATCATCTGAAATTAAAGCAATTTCACCAATACGGCGGCTTCCTTCATCTGAATCCAACAAAACTTGTAGCGTTTCTTTTTCTTTTTTTGCATCGAAATCAATGACTTTACCATCTTTAAATTCTAACCAGAACTCATCAATGAGTTTACCATTATAGTTTAAAGGTTTTGTAGAATAGACTTTACCATCTACGCGGTTGCGATCTGGCATTGTAAATGTTTCTTCAGTTGGCATATTCGGATTGAATTGGTATCCTTTGCCACTTACTTCATTGCCACCTGCCCAGACGTGGTCTTTCACAAGTCCCACTACAATATCAGTACCCAATGAGTTTTTGAAATGTAATGACTTGAAGTTTCTATCATTCAAAATATTATTTTGTTTGGTTAAGACTTCATTGTGTTTTTCCCATTCTACAACAGGATCGTTCTCTTCTGTAACGCGAGTTGCAAACAAAATCGCTTCTAATAGCTTTGTATAAGCAGTTTCTTTGTCTTCTTTAGGGAAGACAACTGAAGCCCATTCATGAGTTGGCATAGCAACAATTGACCATTGTCCACGGTTTGCCATTGAGTATGAACGTAATTTCTTAAGTGCTTCTTGGTTTGCTTTCATTTGGGCACCCAATTTGTTAGCATCCACATCCTGCATTAATCCTGGTGATGGTGATGAAATTGAGAGTCTTGCGAATCCCTCTTCTATGTACTGATCATATTCAGCAACAACCCACTCAGGAACATTCTTTAATTCTTCTATGTCTTGGTTCACAACATGAGATTTGGCTATGTGGTCATCAGAAAATTTAATAACAACCTTACCTGCACCCAATTCATAAGCTTTATCAACACATAATCTTGCAAATTCATAATGTTCAGCTTTAACATTAATGAGTAATGTTTGGCCTTTTTGAATATTAATTCCAGTGCTGACTGCAAGATTTGCATATTTTTCTAGTAATGTCATATTAAGCCTCTTTCGTATCATGGCAAAGCATTGCGGCCCCGATAATTCCCGGTTCCTCTAACATTGCTTCTACAAACGGCACATCTTTCATGCCATCGTGAACCATTCCTTTATAGTACTCAATCATTTTGGCCCAATAATTGTCGCGCGCTAAAGTAACGCCACCTCCAAGAATGAATACATGAGGATCAACTACAGCAGCTATCGCTTGAAGCATCATCGCAAAATCATAGGTCATTTCGTCAATAATTTGAATTGCCATTTCATTCTTTTCGCTCGCAAGTTGAAAAATTTCTCTAGCAGAAGTAATTGAAGGATCCAAGAATTTTTGTGCTTTTCGAACCATGGCTGAACCACTTGCTTCATTTTCAACAGCACCTCGGCTTAAGGTATTAATTTCAGGATAGTGCTTGCGATCTCGATCGATAATAATGTTACCAATTTCACCCGCATAACCTCTGCGACCAGAAACTGATTGGCCATTTATAATTAATGCCCCACCAATTCCTGTTGAATGGGTAATATAGTAAACGATTTTTTTTCCTTTACCAGCTCCAACCACCGCTTCAGCTAATCCAGCAACATTGGCATCATTATCCATATATATTGGAAAATCAAAATGTTTTTTTAAATAATCAATTACCGGAAAACCAGTAAATCCTTTAAGGTTAGTAGAGAGAGTTACCAATCCCCGTTCAACATCAACGGGTCCTGGAATGCCAACTCCCATACCTGTACATTCTGAAAAACCTTTGAGATTTTTAGCCATTTCGATGATATTATTTAGAACAATTTCAGGGCCTTCGCTTGCGAGAGAAGGGCTCTTAACTTCTTCAAGAACCTCTCCAAATTCGCTCACTACAGCAACCCTTACGTTTGTTCCACCTAAGTCCACTCCCAAGTATTTTTTCATATGCGTTCCCCTATTATTTAACTTCGATAATTCTCATCATGTTTGTATTACCAGTTCCTGTAGGATATCCTGCAGCAACGATAACTTTTTTACCAACAGCAATTCCGAATGTTTTAGCGAATGCTGATGCAATTTCGTCATCATTTGTCATTTCGTTGCGAACATCAGAGTAAACTGCTGTTACGCCCCATAGGCAAGCAATACGACGTTGTACTTCTTTGTCAAAAGTAACTGCAATTACAGGTACATTAGGACGGTATTTAGAAATACGTTTCGCTGTTGATCCACTTTGTGTAAAGGCTACAACTGCTTCAACGTCATCTAAGTTAAGTGCTGTTTCAGCAATAGATAAACTGATTGAATCTTGAACTGTTCTTTCAGCTGTTGCGATTGAATGTTCTAAGTTTTCTCTATAAGGAATAATTTCCTCGATACCCAGTGCAATTTCTTTCATAATTCTAACTGATTCAACTGGATAGTCTCCAACTGCAGATTCTCCAGATAACATGATTGCATCCGTACCATCTAAAATCGCGTTCGCAACGTCACTGGCTTCAGCACGTGTAGGACGTGGATTTTTTTGCATTGATTCTAACATATGTGTTGCAGTAATAACTGGTTTACCCAAACGATTTGCAATAGCAATCATTTTCTTTTGATAGATTGGAACTAAGTGTGTTGAAACTTCAACACCCAAGTCACCACGTGCAACCATGATACCATCAGCATATTTTAAGATGTCTTCAACGTTGTTGAATCCTTCTTGGTTTTCAATTTTAGCAATGATTTGGATTTTTTCTTTTCCTTCTGAACGAAGAACATTTCTAATTTCTTCAATATCAGCGCCTCTTCTTACGAATGAAGCCGCGATGAAGTCAACATTGTTTTGTGCACCAAAACGAATATCTGCTTCGTCTTTTTCTGACATAAAAGGCATTGATGAAATGACGCCCGGTAAGTTAATCCCTTTTCTGTTTTTAACAGGTCCTGGATTTTCAACTCTACAAACAATTTCAGTTTCTTCTTTACTTAATACTCTTAAACTAACCAATCCATCATCAATCATAATTTGATCTCCGACTTCAACGTCATTATATACTTCAGGAACAGAAATACTGAAACCTTCTCTGTTACCTAATTTATTCATATCAAAACCAACACGAACAATGTCACCTGTTTCTAATTGAACAGCGTCATTTTCAATAAGTCCAGTACGAATTTCAGGTCCTTTAGTATCCAAAAGGATTGAAAGTGAAATGCCAATTCGGTCACTTACTTCGCGGACAATACCCATTCTTTTCAAATGGTTTTCTTGAATGTCGTGTGAAAAGTTAAAACGAACAATGTTCATTCCTTCT
The DNA here is from genome assembly GCA_965365985.1 of uncultured Erysipelothrix sp. GTDB lineage: Bacteria > Bacillota_I > Bacilli_A > Erysipelotrichales > Erysipelotrichaceae > Erysipelothrix. Next base: position 10,475 of record CBDUDQ010000006.1, read on the forward strand.
TTTGCTAATTTCTCAACCATCTCTGGTGTTTCAGATGCAGGTCCTATAGTACAGATTATCTTTGTTTTCTTCATATCTTTTATCATGGTGTTTTTCCTCCTAAACCAATCTTTGGTGCAATTCAAATAAATTCTTGCGTGATGCTTTCGGTAGATTCAGTGCAACTTCTATTTCAAGTGAAATCACTTTTTCTTCTTTCAAACAAACACATTGGCCGCTGATATCGTTGACCAATAAATCAACTGCTTTATCTCCAAACTGTGTCGCTATAAAACGATCACGCGCTGTTGGAGATCCCCCTCTTTGGATGTGACCTAATACTGTAGCACGCCCAGAAAACCCAGTAAACTGGGAAACCTTCTTCGCTAACAAATCTACATCCGTAATCTTCTCAGAAATAATCATAATCGCATGACGCTTTCTTTTTATTTCTTCAAGATGACGCAATCTTTCCAAAACATCGGATTCATCATAACCTGTTTCTTTAGAAACGATGACTTCCGCCCCGGTTGTTATCCCAGCATAGATTGCCAAATCTCCACAACGATTTCCCATAACCTCGATAATTGAACATCGATGGTGAGAAGCAGAGGTGTCTCTTAGTTTATCCACGTTTTGTATGATGGTATTCAGTGCGGTATCAAAACCAATTGAATAGTCTGTTGAAACAATGTCATTATCAATGGTTGCTGGAATACCAATGCAATTGATACCCATCTCATGTAATGCCATTGCCCCTCGATACGTACCGTCGCCACCAATAACAACCAAACCTTCAATACCGTGTTTGGTTAAGTTGTCTACCGCTTGCTGACGGACTTCCTTGGATTTGAAATCCTCCAATCGAGCTGAACCGAGAATGGTGCCTCCGCGAATGATAATATCACTCACATCACCCCGATCCAGTTTTTGGATATTGTTATGGACCAGGCCCTCATATCCGTCATAGATTCCGTATACTTCAAGGCCGCGCGTAATTCCAGAACGAACCACCGCACGAATTGCAGCATTCATTCCAGGTGCATCGCCACCAGAAGTTAATATACCAATTTTCCTCATAATTCACCTCTTTTTATATCATACCATTTATTGACTCGAATTTCTTTATTTTTACTAAGTTATTCGCGCTTTATAGCCGTTTTCGACGATTTTTTCCCTTTAGTTCATACGGCTTTGTTAAAGCCTTCACACGATCCACAAAACGAGCAGCCCTAATTTTATCTTCATTGCCCTTTGAGTCAAGACTGTAAAGATTTAAAAGTATTTCTGGAGTCGTATTTGAGGTGATAATTGTTTTTCTTTGATTTTCAATACGGTCATTCATCACTGATAAAAGAATCTCGTCTCTTGACCATGAGGTGATACTTTCTGAACCCAAATCATCCAAAACTAGTAAAGGAACTTTTCTTAAAACGTTCAAAACAAATTCCATTTCACTAGAATTGTTGAATAATTGCTTTAACCGATTGAATAGACTGGGGACATGTACAAAGGCCACGCGTTTACCTGCTTTAGCAAAATCATTGGCAACGCATGCAGCCAAATATGATTTACCAACCCCCAAATCTCCATATAAATAATGACCTAAATCTTTATTATCTATGAAGCTTTTCAGTTCTAAAAGAATTCTCAAATAATTTGCTGATTCATCCGACAAGTCTAAATTATCAAAATGGGCATTCCTAAGATTCAAACCTAAATCGAATATTTGATATTGTTCCAAATAATATAAATCATCTTTTATTTGACCCACCAAAGGAACTTGAGTATAAATTTGTTCCAATATTTTTGTCTCTGAATCATAAACAAGATTCAAATAAGCACCTTTTTCAGGATCCTCTTTTAATTGTTCATAATTATAAGATTCAGCTTCACGTTTATCTTTCAGCCAAGTTTTAAAACGTGAAGCGTGAGCTTCAAGTATTTCAAATGGACAATCATAGGCCTCACAAAAAGATATAACTTCTGACTCTTTGGCCAATTTTTGCGCCAATTCGTGTCTTTCTTGTAATTGTTCTTTTGTAAGTTCAAATGTGATGCTTTTAAATGACATCATGCATCCTCCTTGTCTTTTTTAATACCCAACTCTTCTCTGAGTCGTTTTAACTCTTCATCGTCAAAATCGTCATCAGCGGAATACACAGGTTGAATTGTTTGAGTTTTTGCTGAGACATACTTAGGTTTTTGAGCTTGTTGAGAACGTTCTTGAAACGACTTTAAAGCGTTTTGTGCATCTTCAAATGTAACAACTCCAAGACGTTTCCACGGATCGGCAATGCTTTGAGCAAAACCTAAATTCATGGCTTTTGATTCTGATTCCATCATGGTTTGAATGAGTAAGTTAATCACTGGATTTTCAAATTGATAACGCTTTTCAAGAGATTTAATTAAATACTTATCAGAAGTGCTGGCTTCAAATTCTTGAATATGAGCCAAAAATGATACTGGATCCAAGTCATATACATTTTGAACAGTGTTAGCACTTTGTACACCATGTTTTTTTGCCACTAGATTTAAGAATCGTCGCATATCAAATGTTTCTTTGTTGTATTCAATGGTTTCTAAAAGAATGCTTTTCATGTTCGAAGCACTGATCTTATAAAGATTGGCACTTTCACTCACAGCCCTTTTTAAGTCGCTTGATATAAGTTTATTTGGGAACAGTGGAAAACTTTTGAAGAAGTTTCTGATATTGAATTCCGATTGAGTGTGATGCTTTCCTTGTTCCTCTTTATAAATTGCTTCGATATCTTCATCCCATGCTGCGATTCTGTTGATATCAAACGATTGAGATATTTCTTCAATGTTGTCATTGATCTTTTTCTTTCCATATCTTTGTAATGCATCAGCATACTCACTTTGTCCACACACGACAACATATAATCTAGAAAATAAATCATGGGACAAAAACTCACTTGGAATTTTTGGAGCAATGATTTCAATTTCCATTGATTCAGATTGATATGAACGAACTAAGTGCATCTTTTCAAGTTCTTGTCTTAATATATGCAGTTCTTCTTCATCGATATGTAATAAGCGTAGTAACTTTCTTCTCGATATTGTTTCTTCATATTTAGCATGACTTACCAATGTTAAATATAAGCTCGCTGCTGGTGCTTGAAATAAAGGTTGATACAAACACATCAAACTTTCAAGCTGATCAGAAGATAATGTAAAATTCGAAATAACTCTATATTGAATCATGGTTCACCTCACTATTTATTATTTTCAACCATTCAATGATTTTACTGTATAAAGAATCCAAAGTATCATTATTCTCTATGACATAGTTGGACTTTAATCTTTTTAGTGAACGATCCATTTGTAATAATAAACGTTCTTTAGGATTTTTTATGTATGGACGTTGTTGAATCATTCTCTTTAAGGCAATATCATCATCTGTATCAACCATCAATACATAATCAAACAAATTTTCCATTCCAGACTCAAATAGCATGGGTACTTCATAAAAAACGAGCTTTTCTTTTTCTTCATATGTCTGAATTAATTTGGTGATTTCTGGGTAGACTATTAATTCTAATCGCTTAATTGCGACAGGATCATTGAAAACCACCTTACCCAAAACAGTACGATTAATTTTTTTGTCTGAATCAAGAATTCCTTTTCCGAAACTGTCTACCACAGCTTGATATATTCTATCATTTTTTATATATAAATCATGAACCATTTTATCTGTATCAAAAACTTCTTGATTTTGTTCACGTAGAAATACTCCGATTGAGGATTTGCCAGAACCAATTGAACCAGTAATTGCTATTTTCATCGTTTCACCTTCTGGCACTTTCCACAATAAACACTTGTTCTACCACTTACTTTAGTTTTTCGTAAAATTGAACCGCAATTTGCACATGGCTTACCAAACTGTCCATAGGCATTCAGGGCCACTTGGAATCTTCCGTGTACATTTAAAGAGGAAGTGTAAGAACGTACCGTTGTCCCCCCTTGTTTGATTGCCGCATCTAGAACAGACTTTGTATTCTCAAAAATCTCTTTTGCCTTATGTTTTGATACTTTTGCTCCCATAGTTTCAGGATGAACTTTTGATGCAAATAATATTTCATCAGCATATATATTTCCAATACCCACTACTATTTTTTGATCTAACAATAAAGCCTTTATAGCTCTTTTAGAATTGTGGATGCCATCATATAAATGCTTGGCAGTAAATTCTGCAGAGAAAGGTTCAACTCCAAGATTTTTATCTATAAAATATTCATCTAAATCATCAACCACTGCCATACGGGAAAACTTTCTTGTGTCTAAATAATGGACTTGGTGGTTTTCTGTTTCTATCCATAAATGAGTATGTTTGTCAAAAGGCATCTCCTTATCATAAAGATGAAATTTCCCTTCCATCCTTAAGTGAAGAACCCAAGATTTACCATTAGAAAATGAAAATATTAAAAACTTCCCTCGGCGATCAAATGATTGAAATTTTGCACCTTCAAGAACACTGAGTGGATAGGGAGAAGTTGTTTCCAATAAAGGTTTGTAAAAAAGTCTTATTTTTTTAACTTGTTCTCCTATCAAACTCTTTTCTAATACTCTGACAATCGTTTCAACTTCTGGCAATTCAGGCATGACTTTCTTCCATCCAAGTTTTCCCTACGTTGGCATCAACTCTTAATTTTACTGGCCACTTAACAATATTGACCATGATATCCACTACTATTTTTTTAACCGTTTCCAATTCGATTTCTAAGACATCGAAAATGAGCTCATCATGAACTTGAAGAATCATTTTTGATTTCAGATTATTATCTTTTAGGGCTTGGTCGCACTGAATCATTGCTAATTTAATAATGTCAGCGGCAGTCCCTTGTATTGGCGCATTCATTGCAGCACGTTTACCAAATTCTTTTACAGCGCGATTGCTTGAGTAAATATCTGGAATATACCGACGTCTATCAAATTCCGTAACTACATAGCCATTTTCTTCACAAAATAGAATTGTCTCATCCATAAACTGAGTGATTCTTGGAAAGGCTTCATTATATTTGTTGATAAAGTCTTGAGCATCTTTTACTGAAATGTCGAGTTGTTTAGATAAACCAAAAGCTGACATACCGTATATGATTCCAAAGTTAACACTTTTGGCTTGACGTCTCATTTCCGAACTGACTTCATCTACACCAAAAATACTTCTGGCAGTTTCACTATGAATGTCTCTATCATCATTAAAAGAAGAAACCATTTTCTCTTCATTTGCCATGTATGACAAAACACGCAATTCAATCTGTGAGTAGTCGATGCTAAGAAGCACACAACCCGGACTAGAAACAAAAGCACTACGCACCATTTTCGTTTCTTCATCTCTCACAGAAATATTTTGTAAATTGGGTTCACTAGAGGATAATCGTCCTGTCTGCGCAGCATGTTGATTAAAGGTAGTGTGAATTTTTCCGTCTCTTTTAATGTGTTTAACTAATCCGATTGCATAAGTTGAATAGAGTTTAGAATATTTTCTATATTCAAGAATATCTGTAATGATTGGATATTCTGGTTCCAAACTCTCTAAAACAGATACAGCAGTAGAGCGTTTTTTCTTGCTGGGTAAACCCAATTCATCGAATAAAACTTCTCCCAACTGTTTGGGTGAATTTAAGTTAAATTCACGCCCACTGACTTCAAATATTTTATCTGATAAGTTCATCATTTTTTCTTTGGTTTTTTCGGCAATATCATCTAAAACCTTTTTGTTAACATGAATGCCTTCCCATTCACATGCAGCAAGCACAGGCGATAACGGTTTTTCGATATCTTCATATACTTTTAATACTTCTGTTTCTAGAGCTGTCTCTTTTAATTTTATGGCTAAAGCATTCATACCCCGTGCAAATGCATAACCATTTTCTTGTTCTAGAAATTCCGGAAACCACATATCGTGTTTGTCTTTAAGCTTATCCATTGTTGTACATTGTGGATCTACAATGAACGCTAAAAGAAGTAAGTCATCAAACATATATTCTGACTTAATATTATTTTCTAGACAGAAATGATATAACTCTTTACTGGAAGAAACCAGAAGGTCATCCATTTTTAAAATCTCATGAAAAAGTTTATTTTGAGTCATTTCAATATTAGATAAGTGAACTAATTTCTCATCATTTGAAATATAAACACCGACCAGTTCGTTTTTCTTATTTAAATCTAAGTTAAGGCTGTTTTTACCTTTAAGAAACGAATCCGTTAAATCGGAAATCTCTAATATCTCTTTGCTTTCTGGTATTTGCTCTACTTGAGCAGTTATCAGTGAGTTCATATCGTATTTTCTATAAAATGCATTTAATGTATCATTGGGCATTTGATATGCAAGAGATTCTAAATCAAAACTAATGGGAACATCACAAAAAATTGTAGCCAAGTCATGAGACAAGCGCGCTTGCGATTCAAACTCACGTAATTTTTCTCCCATTTTACCTTTTACTTCATCTTTGTTTAAATAAATGTTTTCAAAGGTTCCGTATTTATGAATCAGTTTTAAAGCAGTTATTTCACCAATAGAGGGTACACCTGGAATATTATCTGAGGCATCTCCCATCAATGCTTTCACATCAACAACTTGTGTTGGCGCAATGCCCATTTCAAGTTGTAGTTCTCGCTTATTCATGATCTTTATTTCAGTTAAACCACGTTTCATTAACAAGACATCAACATGATCGTCTATTAATTGGAGCATATCCCGGTCGCTTGTCAATATTTCAACTTGAAAATCACTGGCATTTCTTGAAATTGTTCCGATAATATCATCAGCCTCATAACCACTCACTTCATATCGAACCATAGGAAAGGCATCGATGAATTCACGAACCAATTGAAACTGTGACACCAAGTCATGATCCACTTCTTTTCTTGTTCCTTTATAATCAACAAACATTTTGTGTCTGAAAGTTTTATCTCCAGTATCAAATGCCACTAATATATGTGTGGGCTCGATCAGTTCAATTGCTTTTTTTAACATCGTCGAAAAACCGTAGACTGCGTTGGTAGCAACCCCAGTACTTGATTGCATGATGCCTCTTTGTAACGTGCCATAGTATGCTCTAAATAGCATTGAATTTCCATCAATTAATAATAGTTTCTTCATTTGTTCCTCTTTCCTAAAACAAAACCCTTGGACTATTTAAAGTGAGTCTCAAGAGTTTGTAAGTTTTGATACATTTTAGTAATATATGTACTGTTTGACTCCAAATCTTTCGATGACAAGCTGTATAAATTACTGAGTTCTATTTCATCTAGCTCAAGCTCCGCTTTAACTTGTTTTAATAGCTCAAGTTGTGCTTCAGATAAGTTATCTTCTTTAACGATGGTCTTAACTCCTTCGCTTTTGAGAATTTCTCTAATTTCATTGAGTTCGTCTTCATTTGGTAAAACGCCATATTTTGACATAATTATTGGGAATACTTCTATTCCGTAAGATTTTTGCCAATTTCCGAAACTGGGTGTTATTGTCGCAAACTTAATTGTGTTTTCATTGTTATTTAACTTTAAAAAGTCTGCTTGCAATCGTACTAAATCAACTTCAAGTCTGTCAAAATTTACTTGAAACGCTTCTTTGCTGTCAGGATATGATGCAATGAGCCATTCAAGCATTGTTCTAGCAATTGAATTCATTGCCAAAGGATCCATCCATAAAAAAGGATCTTTATTATATAAATCTGTAGTTTCAGGCGTGATGCCTTCGTAATATGGCAATTCCAAAGTAACCTTTTGCTGATTTACCATGACACTTGAATAGCGAGAAAAGTTATATAATGATGAGCGCTCTGCTAAATCGATCATTTGTATTTTCGCACTGTTAATTTCATCTTTATAAAGTTCCCAATACGGTTGTAGTTCATTGATGTAAAAGATAACATCCGCATCTTTTATAAGCATTTCATATTGGTTACTGATTTTTGCAGTTTGAGGGACGCTTCCGTTATCAAGGCGTACTACTTTCACTCGGTTACCCGCTAATTCATTCATAAGATATTCTGTTGGATAATTTGTTACCAATACCGTTTTTACTTTAGGCACACAAGCGCTGACTAAAAAACTCATAATTAATAATAAAATTATTTTTTTAAGATTATGTCTCATATAAACCCCGATTCTATAATTATTATACACTATTTATCAAGTTCGATTACCCAATTGTTGGACTTTAACTTGATTATGGAACGAATAGAGAAATACAATGGCATTGATAAAAGAATACCAACAAAGCCAAACATGGTACTTGCCGCGAAAAATGAGAATAATGACCATAAAGGATTTATTTTATCTCTCTTAGAATATACTAAAGGTGAAATTAGATAGGAATCAACATTTGGAAGAATCAAAACGCCTAATGCTAAGAATATTAGTCTTGGTCCTGATAATGACAGTCCGGTTAAGAATCCTATAGTATTTGCAGCGATTCCCCCTACATACGGAATAATAAGCGCAAATGCTGAGAAAACACCCATAATAAAAGCATATCGGTGTCCGATTAAAAAGTAGAAAACACTATATTCAACAAATGTGATGCCCATTACAACAACCAGTGTTCTTAAGTATTCGCTGATTGCTCGTGAGGAAACTACAATAGACGTTGAAAGTTTCGGTGAAATTCTAGAAGCGTACTCAATTGATTTTGCTGTGAATCTTTCGTAATCAGCTATAAAATACATTCCGATAATAAAAGAAAATAACCCAGTTGTTAGCCAAGATAAGGCAGTTGAAACCAAACCTGTAACCAGGTTTGGCATGGTTGGTAATGATTCAACAATTGAACTTAAACTCGAAACAATATTGTTGAAAATACCTTCAACCATCGGTGATGGTGAATTCGTTAGATTTTTGATGTATACATTATAAATAGTTTCAATACCCTCTACTGCCATATCAAACAATGAAGATAGATCATCATAAACAGAAGGCAACATTGTTGCAAAGAGCCAAGAAAAAATTCCGATGAATACGATTAAGAATACCGGCACGGATATCGATCTTTTGATTTTTCTTTTCTCAAAAAAAACAATCATGGGTCTCAAAACAAAAGCCATTCCAAACCCTATTATAAACGGCAAGAGAATCATTCTTAACTTAAGAAGGATGGTAGACCAAATTCCCCAGGTTAATGTTATTAAGTAAAATACACTTAAAAATAAAATAATATAAACTAAACGTCTCATTCCAAGATGTTCTTCAACTTTTTGCTGTAATTTTTCTATTAACGTCATAAGATCTCCTTTATCGCATATAATTGTTTTGCGTTCTTTGTAAGATGAATCGATGCACGTATTTATTTAAAGCGATGATAATTGGACTCAACAATATATTCCCGAAAATAAGCCAAAAGCTTCTATATGCGATGAAAGATCCAGGGCTAATCACAAGATTTTGAGTAAATACTAATAGAAAATATACAATCACTTCTTTGAGACTTAAAGCAATCATTAAAAGGACCAGAAAGTAAGATGTTTCAGTTCCCACTTTTTCTTGTATAAAATATATAACACTCATGGTTAAGATATAGGATACGAAAAAGACAGGTAGGCTCCCAACATGGTTCATTTCTAACCAGAGTGCCACTAATGTAGTCTTTCCCATTGTCTCTAGGAAACTTTCATTTTGAGCCATTAAGATTAATGCAATAAAATGCATTGAAGAAATAAAAAGAAAAGGATTCAAACCCATTCGATCAAACAATAGGGTTAAAGAAGCATCAAAAATGAGTAATGTTACCAGGAAAAGTGCATGAATAATTCTGAGCTGTCTCATTTATTTTTTACCACAGACAAGTATTTCAGCCCATTGAAGTTAACATTACTCTTAACATAAACAATACTTCCAAGTGTATCAGACCCCTGTTTAATGGAATCTACTTGTCCAACTAATAAACCAGCAGGATAAACACCGCCCAGTCCAGAAGATGTTACTTTCATTTCTTGAGCAATCCCAAAACTCGTATCTAATAATTTTACAGAAAATAAATCAGTATTATAATCATAGGAACTTAAAATGCCTTGAGCATAAGTTCCTTTTGATATTTCTATTTTAACTGAGACTTGTGAATTATCGTTATTGGCTAGAATTGTAGATATGACCGCTTCTTCTTCAGAAACTGAAATTACCTTACCAACCAGCCCGTATGGGGATATGATTCCATCTCCTAAATCAATACCATCAGCGCTGCCGCTGTCTATAGTAAAACTTTGATCCCATTTTTCAAGACTTCTCGCTTTAACTTTTGTTGGTATAAGAGTCATATCTGTATATACTTCTTGGATACCTAATACATCTTTTAGTTCGTTGATTTCATTTTCTAACTCGTTTACTCTGGTTTGCCATTGATGAGAATAAGCAATTTGTTTTCTTAAATAATCGTTGTCATAGCGTACATGCCACATTTTAGAAACATCTTTAAATATGGAGCTTGCTGTTTGGACAGGATAATCAATTAAGCCGTAACGAATCATAGAGACGAAGCCAAAAACTTTTCTATCTGATTTTTCATAGAACGAGGTTTGTTTTATCAAACCAAGACTTAAAAATGCCACCAATATTGTTATGATAAAAACAGCCATGTATTGACGAAAAGTTCTTTTTTTCTTCATAGTATCACCCATTCCATTATACGTATTATTGTACCATTTTTCAAACCAAAATACTCAATCAAAAAGTGCAGGATAAAGTGATCTTAAAGAAATATATTCTCCATGACTCACAATCAAATGATCTAAAACTTCTACTCCCACTAACTTACCCCCTTGAACAATTATTTCTGTGACCTCAATGTCAGCAGAGGATGCTTGCATCGTCTGTCCAGGATGATTATGCACCAAGATGATTCTAGTAGAACTTAAGCTGACAGCCTCTCTAAAGATATCTCTTGGATGAACCACAGAACGGTCTATTGTTCCTTTGAATAAGACTTCATGGCCCAGTATTCTATTTTGATTGTTCATATAGACAACTAAAAAATGTTCCTGAATTTCAAAACCAATTTCATAATTAAGCCATGAAATCAAATTCTTTGGTTCATTCACAAATATTTCATCCAGCTTACTGGGTTTAATGATTCTTTTACCCATTTCTACAGTGGCCATTAGCTCAATGGCTTTGGCTTCTTTAATCCCAGGAATCGTCATTAAAGCCTCTTTTGAAAGTTTAGCGAAAACACTTAAACCTCCAGACATCTTGATAACTTCATCAGCTATCTCTAGAGATGATTTTTTTCTTGTCCCTGTTCGAATAAATAAAGCTAGAAGTTCCCTATCAGACAGTGTATGGATTCCAAACTCCAGAGCTTTTTCTCTGGGTCTTGTTTCTATTGGCATATCTTCGATTTTCATCTTTTTCACCCCTCATTAAGTACAGGAGATACTTGTTATATCCTATTTAATAAGAGTAGTGCATCAAAAAAAAAAAAAAGGAAAAGCAGAATGCCTTTTCCTTTTCAATGTTTATTATTGTCTTGATTTGAAAAATACAGGAATATTATTATTTTTTTCTTCCTTAGAATCTTGTGTATCTTTTGGTTTAACAAAAGTTTCGTTTTCTGTTTCACTGCTTGATTCAATCACTGGTTTATCATCAAAATCAAATCCTGTTGCAATTACAGTAACGATAATTGCATCACCGATGCTTTCATTAATAGCAATACCGAAGATAATATCAATATTATTTCCAGCAGCACTTCTAATGTATTCAACAGCTGTTGAAGCATCCTGAATAGAAATTGAATCCCCACCTGTAATGTTTACAATGGCTTTTCTTGCGCCATCAATTTGAGCTTCCAACAATGGAGATGTGATTGCTTTTTGAGCAGCTTCAACTGATTTATTCTCACCTTGTGACATCCCAATACCAATAAGTGCTGAACCTTGTCCGGCCATTACTGTTTTAATATCAGCAAAGTCAAGGTTGATCATTGCAGGAATTGCAATGAGATCAGTGATGGTTTGAACACCTTGTCTTAATACATTATCTGCTTCTCTAAACGCTTCTTTCATGGCAATTCCACCAATAACTTCAAGTAATTGATTATTACTTACAATAATTAGCGAATCACAGAAAGTTCTTAGTTCTTCCAAACCGTTATGTGCTTGATTTAAACGTGAAGGACCTTCAAAACTGAATGGTTTTGTAACAATACCAACTACTAGCGCGCCCTCTTCTTGAGCAATCTTAGCAATGATAGGTGAAGCACCTGTACCCGTACCACCGCCTAATCCTGCAGTAACAAATACCATATCGGCACCCTTAACTGCATTGCGAATTTCTTCTTCACTCTCAACAGCAGCTTTTCTTCCAATTTCTGGATTTGCACCCGCACCACGACCGCCGGTAAGACTTTTACCAAGCTCAATTTTATTTACAACAGGAGAAACATCCAAGACTTGAATATCCGTATTTGCAACGAAAAATTCAACACCTTGTAATCCTTCTTCTACCATTCGATTTACTGCATTACCACCAGCGCCACCGACGCCGATAACCTTAATAATTGCTACTGTCTTTAATTGTGTGTCCATAACATCCTCCATGTTTATCGTTCAAAAAACATATTTTTTAATTTTTTAGTAATCGAGTGGTCTTCAACCACATCGTCGTGATTTAAAATCGACTTTTTAAACGTTTCTTCATCTATACTGCTTAAAGAATCGTTTCTATATAAGCTTTGATCTTTATAATAATAGAAACACCCTAACAAGGATGTATATTTTGAATCCTTAACTCCAAATGTCGTACTGACATAATAATCAACAGGCACATCACTCACCTTAGAAAGAACTTGTTCAAATCCTTCTATGACCCCACCTTGCCCACTCAGGATAATTTTTGGTTTTCCTAATTTGAATATTGGACTGAAGTGATCGTATATGCTTTCGATGTACTCAACCATTTTATCATATAAAAGGTCGTGTATGTCCTTTTGTGATAAAGTATGTGATTGAGATTTCGTTGACCATAAGAAAATTGGACTGTTTTTAGGTTCGTGGTCCAAAATATTTAGATTATAATAGATTAATCGATCCACAACATCTTGTGGCACTTTTAAGGTTTCTCTTAAAGTATCTGAAAAAGAATCAATTCCAAGATTCATTAAATCATTGGACATTAACACCCCTTGATGAAACAAAGAAAACTTTGTCAGCATTTCAGATACATTGACCGTTATGATGGGTCTATCAATTGATGCTGAGAATGCATTTGTCTCTTTGGCAAATGCGATGTCTTCTAATACGACATCAATGACACTCAAACCAGAAGCCTCAACACAAGAGACATAAGGAAATATGATTGATTGTTTTGAATAGTAGCAATCTGCTTCAATCAATAATTTATCTGTTCTCTCATTTATTGGCACTTTTCTAGTTGAACTACCATTCAAATGATATTTTGTAAATAAGATGTTTGTTAGTATATAATTTTCTGGACTTGAAGATTGTAGAATCTCAGCGTAAGCACGTTTAACATCCAGTTCGTTTATTCGACCTGAAATTGGTACACTTACTTGCTTGTTAATTCTCTTCATGTGATGTCCAGGAACCATCAAAATGGCTTTATCAATCACGACGCCTAAATTTCTTGAAGCATTCTCGACTGCTTTTTTCAAAGAGTTTACGATCAAGGTTTCACTTACAATCAAACCATCCCGGATTCCACGATGAGAAACAGACTCAACTTTCAATATATTCAAGCGCCCATTAAAAAACTGTCCCACTAGCAATCTCAATTCATAATCAGCAATTTCGATCGCAGCAATGATTTGTTTTTCCATCAATGGGCCCTCCCTGCACTATTGTTACAATAATACCATAGAATGCATGATTATTAAAGCTTTCATGTAACAATATCAAGATATAATCAAGATAGAAAACTGGAGAAATAATACGATATTTTACTTGCCTACATCTTTTTATTATGTTATAGTTATCAAGCGTTAGAAAAGCCTACGGGCATTTTTAAAACGAAACAATATCTTAAAAAAGAAAGGGGGTTACGGTATGCCAAGAGTATGTCCAATAACTGGTAAAAAAACCATGTCAGGAAACAATCGTTCTCACTCACTAAAAGCAACAAAACGCAAATGGTCAGTGAACTTACAACAAGCTACAATTCTAGTAGACGGTAAGCCAACTCGAGTCCGTATTTCCACCCGAGCATTAAAAACTTTAAAGGCTCAACAATCTAAATAAATTAACGGATTATTCCGTTTTTTTATTATAAAAAAATAAAAGCAGCAGTCACTATTTCAGTGATTGCTGCTTTTTGCTTGTATAACTAGAACCAATCCCTCTTCAATAAGAACCTCAGCAGTTTTATTTATGATTTCATTGGAACTCATATGAGAATCATAATAATTCGTTTGGTATTGATCAAGAGAATATTTAAATCCAATTAAACTCAATATTCCTGGTTTAATAACAAAAAAGGAAATGTAAGTATAATCTTTTTTTTCAATTTCGTGAAGCCCAGTACCCAATTGATACATTAAATTTTGATCGTTAAATAATTTAATTCTTGAATCTTGCATTGCAGCCATTACATGAATATACTCATGATCTCTCCTACCACCCAATGCACCAAATACAAATATTTCATCATATTCATTACACAAAGATAAAGCATAAGAAAAGTCAGTCAAATCTTTTTTTGGATTCAACTTATGGACATCTGTAATTTTGGATTCAATCACAGCTAATTGCTCAGCGCTTACCGAATCAAAATCGCCACAAGCCAGTTTGACTTCTTGTTTTTTTAAAACACAAACCCATGCGCCATAATCAACTCCAATGACATCGCCCTTTAATACAGCTTCATAATCATTGAGAACGATGTTAACTCGTCTCACAACAAGGAAGATACTGCTTGTTCAATTTGAGATCCGAAAATATAAGATCCAGCAACTAAAATATCAGCACCTTTTTTTCGACATTTGGCACCCGTTTCATTATCAATGCCACCATCAACAGAAATCAAAAATTTATATGAATTTAATTGTCTGATTTCATTAATTTTTTCTATTCTTTCCAACATTTCCGGCATGAATGCTTGACCACCAAAGCCAGGTTCGACAGCCATAACTAATACTATATCAACATGTTTAAAGTATGGTAACAGAACATTTATATCAGTATGAGGCTTTATTGTAATTCCAGCTTTGATTCCTTTTGATTTTAAGTATTTCATGGCAGCAATGCCAACTTCTGCAGATTCAAAACATTCTACATGAGATGTAATGGCATCAGCACCATTTTCAATAAAGACATCAAAGTAGGCTCTTGGATCTTGAATCATTAAATGGACATCCATTAGCATTTCAGATACCTTACCCATTTGCTTCATGATTGCTGGACCAAAACTAATATTAGGTACAAATACCCCATCCATAACATCATAGTGTAACCAAGTAGCACCAGCTACTTCAACGCGTTTTAGATCAGTTCTCAGATTTGTAAAGTCAATCGCAAGAACCGACGGTGATACGATACGTTCCATTAGTATTCTCCCTTTATCATGTCAAGACATTCTTTATAATTCTCATAACGAATGGCATTGATTTCTCCCGATGACACCATTTCCTTAATTTTACACGAAGGCTCATTAATGTGCAAACAATCGCGATATCGGCACTCACCAAAGTAAGGTTTAAAATCTGGAACACTGCGCGATAATTCGAATGGGTTTAATGAAGAAAAATCCAATGAAGAGAATCCGGGCGTATCAGCAATCCATCCTTTAGCCACATCATAAAGTTGATTATGACGGGTTGTATGTTTTCCACGCCCCAAAGCTTTTGATATCTCTTGAGTATTTAATTTAAAATCAGGATTGATTCTATTTAAGATACTTGATTTACCAACACCAGATTGACCTGCTAAGACAGAAAGTTTTCCTTCCAACACCGATTCTAATGGATTGGTATCGTACCCTTGGCCCATCACAATGATTTTATACCCAGAATAAGCATTTTTAATTTCTTCGATAAACTCTGCACTGGCAAGATCTGCTTTAGAAACAACAATAATGGGTTCAATCTCAGAGTAGGCAATTAAGAAAATCAGTCGGTTAACCAATACAAATGAAAAATCTGGTTCCTTTATGGACATCACAATTAGCGCTTGATCCACATTGGCAATTGCGGGTCTTGTCAAATGATTTTTTCTAGGCAAGAGTTTTTGAATAAGATACTTGCCATCAATTTCCTCAACAACAACACGATCACCCACCAAAGGCTTATCACCCAATCGTAATTTACCCATTGCTGTCGCAACAATCATCTCTCCATTTAAAAAGACGGTGTAGCGATTTGAAACAATACGTACAATTAGAGCTTCTATCTTATCTTTTTTAGTTGTCATCATCATCGTCATCATTATCCCCTTTATTAGGTTTTACTTGATTGTTGCTGTTACCGCTTGGTTTTCCTTGATTACTGTTACTGCTTGGTTTTCCTTGGTTGTTAGAATTATTTTGATTATTTGAATTATCTGGTTTTATAGGATCTTCAACGACTTCATCAATAGTTGGTTTTACTTCAACTGGTTTATCTTTAATATCATAATAATAAAGTGTGACTTCTCTACCCTCAGATTGGATGTAATAGGAACCTGGAATCGGATTGGAATGGGTGACCACATCGTAGATGTCATCAATGTTCGGATTTGTTAGTTTTTCAATTCTCACATGTACGCCCATCGCTGATAATTCTTTCTCGACCTCGTACACATTTCTACCCAATATATCACTGGGTATCGGCATTTCAATATTAGAACTTACAGTTAGAATTAAATCATATAATCGGCCAGGATTGACCCGATCACCAAATAATAAACCTTCTTGTGAAATGATATGATCCAAAGGAACATTTTTATCAAACTTATTCTTGATTTTAATTCTCACATTGTAACCAGAGAAAAATGATTGAACATCGCTGCTCGTTAACCCAGTAAAATCAGTTACTTCCAGTGTGAGTCCTTCTGAAACTGTCAACCTGACAGAATCACCTTTTCTCATTTCGGTATTCATAAGCGGTCTTGACTCAATAACAGTACCCGCTTCAAATTCATCAGAATATTGATATGTATAATTTGGATTGGGACGCATTCCCATTTTGTTAAGTTCTTGAACCACTTCAGTGACAGCTTTCCCAGTGAAATCTGGCAATAATACAGGTGTTTCTTTTATTGGTTTTAAATTCAAAACCAAAATAAATACACCCACAATAAGAAGGGTCATCAAAGCAGAAATTATGAGTCTTTTTCTTTTAGAACTTTTTCGAATGAGACTTGGATTTTCAACATCATCTAATTTATCTATTAATTTTGTGCCTTCATCAGACTCTAAAATAGGGACCCACAAAGCTTCTTTAGTTCTGCCCTCATCTAAGCTTGTTTCCAAATCTTCAAGAAAGACTTCAGCACTTGGATAGCGATAACTTCTATTTTTATGAGTCGCTTTAGAAATTATATTTGCTAGAGAAGTCGGAAGTGAATTGTTAGAATCCAAAATAGATGGAAAAGGATCGCGCATGTGCTTCATGGCAATCTCTACAGGCGTTTCTCCTCTATAAGGGACTACTCCTGATAAAAGTTCATAAAAGACAACTCCCAATGCATAGATATCAGATTGGAAAGATGCCCCTTCTCCTCTAGAACATTCTGGAGCCATATAATGAACTGAACCCAATACCGAGTCATCTTTTGTTAATTGAAGTGCATCTCCTGCTAAAGCAATTCCAAAGTCAGCAATTTTAACAGTCCCATCATCTTTAACCAAAATATTTTGAGGTTTAATATCCCGATGTATCACATTGTTTTCATGGGCTTTAATTAACGCACTAACCAACTGTTCCATAATAGAAACAGCTTCATATTTATCTAAAGATCCACGTCTTTGAACCAATTCTTTAAGTGTTTTACCGCGAAGCAATTCCATCACGATATAATGACGTCCTTGGTCCTCACCAACATCATATACATCGACAATATTTTCGTGATTTAATCCACTCGCCGCATTGGCTTCTCTTTGGAAACGCAATAATGCTACTGGATCAGAAGAGAGGTCCCCTCTTAAAATTTTGATCGCCACTTCTCTTTTTAGGACAGTATCGTTCGCTAAAAAAACATCTGCCATACCACCAGACCCAATTTGTTTTATCAATAAATAACGTTCGCTGAGAAGATTATTCATGCTCAACCCCCTCGATTAAAATTAGGGAAATATTATCAAATCCACCAGCATCAATCGCGAGTTCCATCAGTTTTTGACGTCTTTCAATGATATCTGGTGTTTTCATCGCAAACTCAATTTGTGAATCTTCGACATAACCATGTAAACCATCACTACACAGTAACAAATGATCCCAATCAGAATCAAATTGAATCAATTCAAAGTCAATATTTTTATCGATACCCAAAGCATTCATTAAAATATTTCTTTTTGGATGCGTTTTTGTTTCTTCAAAAGAAATTTCGTCACGTAGATACATTTGATATGCAAATGTTTGATCTTGAGATAAACATTTCAAGGTTTCATCTTTAACATAATATAGACGTGAGTCACCAATGTTGAATGCAATGTTCTGCTTGTTCCAAATTACAACACAAATCATAGTTGTGCCCATACCTTGGTATGCAATGTTTTTTAGTGATGCACGAAAAATCATTTCGTTTACACGCTTAATGCTCGTTTTAAACCAATATTGGATTTCATCAATAGAAGTAAAAGTTTCTTGTTTTAAGAAATCTTTATATAACAAATCAATGGCCATATTTGAAGCTGTGCTTCCACCATTACCCCCACCAATACCATCACAGATTACTGCCAAAAGAGCACCATTTCTTTCAACAACTTCTAAGTTGTCTTGGTTTTCTTTTCTATGAAGACCAATATTTGTTACTGAAGTATATTTAACCACACGCATCACCCTTTAATTAATTACCTTTCGAAGTTTCGCAATATAAAACCCATCTCCACCTGTCTTTACAGGATTCAAAGTACTGGATTCTAACAATTCAAAATCTGAATGACGTTCTAGGAAACTGTCAATTTGACGTTCATTTTCTTTTTTATTCAAAGTACATGTCGCATAAACTATAATGCCATTATCTTTGATGAGTCCAGACACATGGTCTAACATATCTTTTTGCAATAAAACCAAATCATCTAAATCTTCTGGTTGAATGTGATAACGAAGGTCATGCTTATGTGAAATCACACCCAATCCTGAACATGGCGCATCAAGTAGTATGCGATCATATTTTTCTTCTGATTCAAAATCAAGTAAGTTACTGAGATATACCTTCGCATTTTGAACATTACATCTATCCAATAGCTCTTCTGTCGATAATACTCTTGAAAGATGAAGTTCTACACCATCTATTTTACCTGTATTATTCATTAAATCAGCAATTTGAACAGTTTTTGTTCCTGGACCACAACAGCAATCCAAAACAGACAGATTTTCTTCTAAATCCATAGTTTCAACGACTTTTTGAGAGTTTATGTCTTGAATTAAACCCAAACCATCTAAGAAGAAATGAGAACGAAAAAGTTCCGATTTTGCAATCAGATTTCCATTTTCTTGTATCATTAATGAATCATCAAAAGCACCATTATTTAAGCCATTTAAACGAAGGTATGAAGGTTTAATCTGCTGGCAATAATTGGCATATTCTAAAGCGAATTCTTTTGAATATTGTTTAGCTAATAGATTCATAATCCACATTGGCATTGAATGCTCAATTGATGCTTGTTTGAGTTCAGTTCCCACCAAACTGCGTTCACCACGTTCTATGACTTTTTTTAATACTTTATTAACAACACCTGAATAACGTCCATAATCAAGTGATTTAGAAAGCTCAACGGATTCATTAACAATCGCATATTCTGGGATTTTGTCCATTTTAAAGTATTGGGCTAACCCCATTTTAATGATGAGCTTCACTTCGATTGGAAGTTTGCTATCAACAAAATCAGAAAATTGAAAGTCCAAAAACATTGAATGTTGTAATGTCGTATATACTAGCGCGCTAACAAATGCTTGATCTTGTGTGGGTAGCGATTTTTCTTTTAAGGCCAAATGAGCGTGTTTTCCTTTGAAAAACACATCTGATAATATATTGTATGCTTCTTCTCTTCTCATAATTATTCTAAGGTGAGTGGATTCACGTCCACCACCACTCCTATTCTACTGATATTTTGATATAAGACTAGTGTATCACGAAGTCTTTGCTTCATGCATTCTAAATCTTTACCTTTGAAAATAATTCTCACATGATGCATTCGATTCATTTTACGAAGCATTGTCGGTCCGATAACCTGAAATCCATTTGAATCCAATATCTCCAAAAATGAATCTGCCGCACTGAACGCTTTAGATTCATCCAAATCTCTAAAAATTAAAGATATGAGATATGAATACGGAGGGTAACTTGCTGTTTTACGGTAATTCATCTCTTGCATGAAAAAAGGTCGATACTCATGTTTCGATGCATAGGTGATTGCATAGTGATTGGGATTTTCTGTTTGAATCATGACTTCTCCCAATTGAGCACCCCTCCCAGATCTTCCAGCTGCTTGAAGTAAGAGGGAGAAGGTGGTTTCAACCGCACGGTAGTCCATATGGCTTAGTGATGCATCCGCATTAATCACCCCTACTAATGTTACGTTTTCTATATCTAAGCCCTTGGCAATCATTTGTGTGCCTACCAGGATATCTGATTCGTGATTGATAAATGATTCTAATATCTTTTGATGCGACCCTTTTTTCTGTGTTGTATCGGCATCCATTCTGCTAATTTTAGCTTCAGGAAATTTAGACTCCAGGATTTCACACAGACGCTGTGTACCCACACCCATACCTACAATCTTAGGATACTCACCATCAATTTTAGGTAATTGTTTGGTCCCGTACCCACAAATATGACATCTGACTTCCTGTACTCGTTTATGATAGGTTAAGGATACATCGCAATGGGGACACATTAAAATTTCATCTGTTTTGGCGTTTTTTAACAAGGTATGATACCCTCTTCTGTTTAAGAGCAAGATTATTTGTTGTTTAGCCTCTAAACGAAGAGAAATGGCCTCAATAAGTTGAGGGGTCAAGTACTGTGATTCACCACTCATAAGCGCTTCCCTTGTATCAATCAAGGTTACCTTTGGAAATGAGTGGTTGATTCTATCATTAAGTTCCAATAATTGATAATTCCCTTTAACTGCCCTAGCATAGCTTTCTAAGCTGGGTGAAGCACTGCCCAGTACCAAAGGACAATTGTGTGTCTTTGATCGTTGTAGTGCAATATCTAGCGCATGGTAGTATGGACTCACACTTTGTTTATAAGAGTGATCATGTTCTTCATCAATGACAATTAAACCTAAATTGTCAAATGGCATAAAAACACTGGAACGCGTTCCAACCACCACCGATATTTCTTTATTTTTCAGTCTTTTGTATTGTTCATATTTTTCTTGTTCGTTGAGTCTTGAATGAAAAATGGCAATATCTTGAGCAAATCTACTTGATACGCGCTCTATCATCTGTGGGGTTAAAGCAATTTCTGGAACCATGATTAAAACTTGACGACCTGAATTTAAAACTTCCTTGGCTTTTTGTAAGTATACTTCTGTTTTGCCAGAACCTGTAACTCCGTGTAATAAGTAAGTATTCGTTTTATTTGATTCAATGGCATTCAAAGCCTTTTCTTGATCTTTGGTTAATTCTAAATCGAAACTGCTTTGTTTGATGCTTTGGACTGCATATTGAGATTCGAGTTCAATCATCTCAACTGCGTTTTTTTCAATTAATTTTTTTACTCCAGAATAGCGTTTTCTTGCTTCTGTGTAAGTAATCATGTCATCAAAGGAATTTATAAATTTTGTTTGAGTGGTAGTTAAATCAAATTCACCTTTTATTTTTTTTATGTATTTAATCATTTTAATGGATTGCGAGGTGGATCTGGGAACTAATTTGTTGGGTAATATGGTTTGAAGACAACGAATTAAAGGTGTGAATGTATTCATACTCATCCACTTCGCAATATCATAGAGTTCACTATTAATGACAGCTTCTTCATCAATGATGGATTCTATCATCGCCACTTTGAATTTCATTTCAATGGGTTCATACACTTTTGTGACAAAACCAATCATGTCTCTACCCCTAACTTTAACTTTTACGCGTTTACCAAATGAAATGGCATCATCAAAAGTCGCATATGTTAAGGCTTGATTATTAAGAAAAGACTCTTCAATGAGTACATCACAATATTTCATAGTAAACCTCCTTTAACCCAAAAAACAACCCATTAAAGAGTTGTTTCAATATTTCGACGAATAATTAAACTCACCGCATCCGCAGCGATGTTTGGATCCTCATTTCGTATAACATAACGATAATGATTCATCAATTCCATTTCTTTAGCTGCTTTTTCAAGTCGTTCATTGATGACTTCTTGTGATTCTGATTGTCGCCCTTCAATGCGTCTTCTGAGTTCTTCCATACTTGGTGGAACTAAAAATATACTGAGCGATTCGGGCACCTTATCAATAACTTGTAATGCACCTTGAACTTCAATTTCTAAGAGTACGTTTTTACCTAAATCTCTAAGACGGTCTACTTCTGACATCAGTGTTCCATAATGATTGCCAACAAACTCAGCATGTTCTAATAATTCATCGTTATCCAGCGCTTTTTTGAAGCGTTCTTGCGATACAAAATAATAATCAACGCCATCGATTTCTCCATTGCGCGCTTTTCTTGTTGTCATAGAAATAGAAAAAGCTAAATTGAGTTCTTTGCGATCAAAGAATATCTTTCGAACTGTTCCTTTTCCAACCCCACTAGGGCCAGACAATATAATCAATAATCCTCGCTTCATAGCCACCATCCTTTCGTTTATATTACGTTGAAATGCATCATAAGTCAAATATTTTCTTCAGTCTTTCAATCGATTACATATTACTTATTGATAAGTGTTATAATGTGTTTCATAAAGATTAGAGGTATAAATATGGCCATCGATGGTATTGTATTACACAAAATAATAGAAGGCATTCAAAAAGAATTGCCACTTAAAATTAATCGCATCACTCAGGCATCTGATCATGAGTATTTCCTGCACGGGTTTAATGGAGAAAAAAAGAATCTTTTTTTATCTGTTCATCCCAATTTTGCTCGTTTACAGTTTAGTGAAGAGAAAAATAGCACAAATTTAGATCCAAGCCATTTCTTAATGCTTTTAAGAAAAAACATGAATGGGGGTATTATTACTGAGGTAATCCAGCTTGGCTTTGATCGCATCATTGAGCTCATCGTTGAACACAGAGATGAGATGGGTGTAATCCGTAAGAACCGTTTAATAATGGAACTCATTGGTCGATCCGCAAACCTAATTTTAGTTTCACAAGATAACATCATATTAGATGCGCACAAACGCATTTCCGCATTTGAAGACAACACAAGAAGTATTTATTCAGGAGCAGAATATGATTATCCTGAAGACTTCAATCAAAAATCATTTCATGAAATACTCACGTACAGTAAAGATGAACCCCTAAGACAACAGTATCAAGGAATTTCACCTTTACTTGAAAGAGAAATACTATTCCGCCTTGAAACACAATCTATTAAAGAAATCTATGACGAAATCATGAATTCAAATCAACTGTATGTATATGAAAAAGATTTCCACATCATCAAACTCAATGAAATGAAAGATACACCCAAAACACTTCCAATCATGGAAGGCCTTGATGCGTTTTATTTGAGTAAACAAAATCAAGCACG
>CBDUDQ010000007.1:0-34190 GCA_965365985.1 uncultured Erysipelothrix sp.
ATCACAAACGTAAACTTTAGCATGGACGCTGAAACTTACCCACTTCAAAAATTGGTGGATGGATTCACTGTCGACATGCTAGCAGGACAAACAAGAACCATAGTGTTTACAGTTACACTTAAAGACAAGTTAAACACAAATGAAGTTAAATCTTTAAGAAACTTGGCCACAGTGGGTGATAGCACACCTGAAACAGAAATTCCAACAGGTAAGCCAGTACTGACAACAGGCAAAGAGGTTAAAGATCAAAATAATAATGGATTCGCTGAAGCGGGAGAAACCCTCTTCTATGAAATTTGGATTAAAAACTCTGGAAATGTTAAATCTAAAGCCTTGATGATTCAAGACAATCTCAGTGACTTACTTGCATACATTGATTCTCCAGTGAATGGCATCGTTACCATAAATGGTATTGAGCATCCAATGAGCGACTTAATGAATGGTAAGAAGTACATCGTTGATGCTGGCACTACAACAAGAATTCGATTCACTGTCACAGTAAAAGCTGACATGAAACTTAAAGACATTGCAGTGCTTAGAAACATCGCAATCGTTGGTGATGATACACCAAAAGCTGAAATTCTTATTGGTGAACCCAGACTTTCTTCAATTAAAATTGCTAAAGACGACAATGGCAACGGCTACGCTGAGGCGAAAGAAATGTTGAACTATACAATCGAAGTTCAAAACCAAGGCAATGTGAGTGCTCTTGATGTGATGATTAAAGATGATCTTGCGTTACTAAAAGATCATGTTGAGGATCTAACAGGAGTCATGTTCACTATGGACCAAGAAGTCTATCCAATAGAAACTCTTATTAAAGGATTCAAGGTAGATGTTGGTGCAAACCAAACCATAAGAATCACATTCTCAGTTAAAGTTAAGGAAGACATTGATGTTAAAGTAGTGAGCGTTATAAATAACATGGCCTATGTCAATGATGTGCCACTCACAACAGAAACACCAACAGAAAAATTAAATCTAGAAGTAGATAAAGAAGTGCTCGATAACAACGGGGATGGCGTTGTATTCCCCAATGGCATCTTGACTTACAACATCATGATTAAGAACAATTCTCAATCCAATGCATACAACGTCAAGGTGATTGATCGCATGAATAACATTCTTTATGCCATTCTAGATCCAAGTGATCTTACTTTATTCAAAGTGTATAAAGGCGAAACAACACAAATCAAAGTTAAGGATCTGATGGAAGGCATGCTTGTTGATATTGAAGCAGGTGAAACCCTAATCCTATACTTCGAAGTTAAATTAAGAGGTGATTTATTAGAAAGTGACAACTTATTGAACCTGGTAGAAGTGGATAACATCAGTGCCACTGCTAACATACCACTGGAAGTCCCGTTGGTAGAACCAGGGAAACTTCCTAAACCAGCCACCCCAATTAAAGTTAAACCTGCACTTCCTGCAACTGGTGTCAGCAACCGTATGATTCATAACGGCATTCAAATGATCGCTGTTGGGCTTGTATTAATGAGCATCGAAGCAATCAGAAGAAAACGACAAAAAGCAGAGTAAGGCCTAAAATTATCCCCCCGAAACACCCAGCTTAGAATCTGGGTGTTTTATTTTTAAAAAAAACATCCAATTTTCTAAATTGGATGTTTTTTATTAGTGCTATTTATTTTTACTTTAAACCCTTAGCCATGATACGAATGTTATGGTTCAGAAGTTTTTCGTAAGTATCAACATCATCACCCGCATTACCAATCTCATCAGAGAAAATAAATTCTTCGAAGATTGGGATGCCAGTTTCATTTGACACCGTTTCAAGAGGTCTTGCATCTACGTTAGATTCCATGAAGATTACTGGAGGATTCTTCTCTTTTAAAAGGTCAACCAATGAACTGATTTGTTTTGGAGTACCCAATTCTTCAGTATCAATTTCCCATACATAAGCTTCATCTAAACCATAGCGATTGGCCATGTACTGGAATGCACGCTCACTTGTAACCAAAAGATTTGAGCTAAACTCTGCAATTTCACTTTTATAAAGAGCATCAATATCGTTGAGTGTTTTAAGATAATTTTCTGTGTTTGTTTCGTAAGCTTCTTTGTTATCTGGATCAACTTGAATGAGTGCATCTCTTAGATTTTCTGTCATTTTGATACCAACCCCAGGAGATAGGAATGAGTGAGGGTTTACTTCTTCGTCTTGTCCTTCTTCTCCACTTAAGTACATGGGTTCAACACCATCATTCAGTTCAAATACTTTATCAAGGTCTTGTCCAACAGATTCTACCATTTTGTAGAACCAACCCGCTTTACCCCCTTCAAGGTTCATTCCGTTCATGAGCAATACGTCACCATCTTCTGCTTTTTTAATGTCATTTGGGAGGGGTTCGTATTCGTGTGGGTCAGTTCCTGTTGGAACTAAGTTATAGACATCAATGAGGTCTCCACCTACTTGGCGGGCGATGTCACTGATGATTGTAAATGATGAAACCACTTGTAGTTTGTCAGATTTTTCTGTTTCTTGTGTGGTGCCACAAGCACTCAATACCAGTAATAATGTTAATGCGATAGATAATATTTTTGATTTTTTCATGTTAAATCTCCTTTTGTAATTTTTTACTTTTAATTTTTACCCAGAGCAGCCCTTGTTTTGGCGCGAAAAAGAATGCCAGTAAAAACATGACCGTAGCGGCCAAAACAATAACTGCCCCTGAGGTAAGGTTATATCTGAAACTGAAATACAATCCCATGACGGAAGACAATGCCCCTATAAACGCAGATGTGAATATCATGGTAGACAGTCTTTGCGTTAAGAGATACGCCGTCGCGGCAGGAGTGATAAGCATTGCGACTACCAAGACAACGCCCACTGTTTGAAGTGATGCTACTGTGACCATGGTCAACAAAATCATCATTAAATAGTGGATTGCATTGGTTGGCAAACCGTATGCTTTTGAAATGATGGGATCAAAACTCGTAATGAGAAATTCTTTATAGAATATAAAGACTATGATTAATACAATCACGCCAATGATGAGTGTTGTCCACATGTCTGTAGAGCGCACTGAAAGTACGTTACCAAATAATATTTGTGATAGGTCTACTGCAGTTTGAGCCTTCATTAATAAGATGACTCCAAGGGCAAAAAATGCAGAGAAGACAATGCCAATGGCGGTATCACTCTTTATCTTACTGTTTTGATTTACAAATCCAATGGTTAAAGTCGTGATGAGACCCATGATGAGTGCTCCCCAGAAATAGTTTACTCCGACCATATATGAGACTGCGACACCAGGAAGTATGGCATGTGAGATGGCATCTCCCATAAGGGCCATTCCCCTAAGAATGATGAAACTCCCAATGACACCTGCCAATACGCCTACCATCACTGATGTGAAGAGGGCTTTTTGTAAGAAACCATATTTTTGAATATCCATTATAAATTCTAACAAGATTACGCCCCCACTTTCATTGGTTTAAGGAATGAAAACTGTGATTCGTATGCTCGCGCAATGTTTTCTTCGACAAATACTTTTTCAACTTTTCCTGTTTCGATGATTTCTTTATTTAAAAGAATCAGCTCATCAAAGTAAGTTTCAACTTTAGACAAGTCGTGGTGAACCACAAATATTGTTTTGCCAAGAGATTTTAGTTCATTGAGAATTTCCATGATGGTGGTCTCACTTTTATTATCAATCCCTACAAAGGGTTCGTCTAAGAAAAATAAGTCTGCATCCTGAACTAAAGCCCTTGCTAAGAAAATGCGCTGTTGTTGGCCTCCAGAAAGTTCCCCAATTTGACGTTTTTGAAATTCAGTCATTCCCACTTTTTCTAGGGCTCTGAGTGCTTTTTCTTTCTCTTTTTTACCGGGTTTTCTTAATAAACCCAATCTTGGATACGTACCCAAAATAACTGTATCCAAAACATTGATTGGGAAGTCCCAATCTAAATCGTTTCTTTGTGGGACATAAGCCACACGTTTTCTTGCTTTATGAATTGACTCGCCGTCAATCTCTACATCGCCTTTGTCTTTAGGAATCAATCCTAAGATGGCTTTGATCATCGTCGATTTGCCTGCCCCGTTGGGCCCTACAATGCCGACTATTTTCCCTTTGCTGAACTCGAAACTGATATCTTTTAAGACTTCGTTTCCATAATAAGAAGCAGAGAGATGTTTGACCTTTATTGCTTGGTTCATATTAACACCTTCCTTGTAAGAATTAGGGTAATTTGTTTTGTTAACCATATTAAATAGTTAGGCATACCTAATTCATATCTATTATACAAGCAAAGATTAATAAATCAAGCACTTAAACCAAAGACTGACTTACTTTTATAAAAAAAGTCGAAACCCTATAATTTGGGTTTCGACTTTAACATTATTTGTATGATTTATTTATTTTTTAAATGAAGGTCCATCCATGCTTTGATTTCTTTAAGTCGTTTCAATCTTGCTTGAGGTTTACCACTTCTTGATAAATCGTGATTTTCACCTTTAAACCAAACAAACTTAGATTCGACCCCATTCATTGTAATGGCAGTATACAATTGCATCGCTTGCTCAATTGGGCAGCGATAGTCCGCATCACTGTGAATAAATAATAAAGGCGTTTTGATGTTTCTGGCATGTTTCAAAGGAGATTGTTCCCATACTTTTTCAAGATCGTCCAATGGGTCACCCTCAGTTTGATCGGGACCAAAGTAGGGTCCAATGTCTGATGTACCATAGAATGAAATCCAATTAGAGATAGAACGCTGTGTTGCGGCAGCTTTGAATCGGTCAGTGTGAGATACAATCCAGTTTGTCATGAATCCACCATAACTTCCCCCAGTAACGCCCATACGGTCTTTATCTAAAGGATATTCTTTTTCAACTAAATCTGTAAAGGCCATGATGTCTTCATAATCGATGGTACCATATTTTCCTCTTATGTTGGCAAAATCATCACCATAAGAATCACCACCACGGGGATTACAGAAATACACAATATAGCCATCACTTGCCCACATTTGCATTTCATGTGAGAAGACCGGACCATAAACTGTTTTAGGCCCTCCGTGGATGTTTAGAATTGATGGGTAAGTTTTATTTTTATCAAATTTTTCTGGCAGTAAAACCCAGCCATCCAATGTTTGTCCATCATTTTCATATTCATGATGTATGGCTTTGGCAGTATAGGAATCACGAATGCTATTCATATTAAATTTAGAGATTACTTCTAATGATTTTTCTTCAAGATCTACCTTGTAGAGTTCTTGTAGTTCATCATTGAAAAGTCCAATACTGAAGAATTTATTATCAAACGAAATGAGGCTGTCAAGGCTTCCTTCAGGCGCAAATAGATTTTCAACAGTTTTACCATCAAAACGGTATACTGCGACTTTATCCCTTAGCGTGCCTAAGAAATAATATTCATCCTCTTTGATGAAATCAGTATTTTGACCTCCAAAACGAACATCAGTTCCCACAGAAGGATTTGATGAAAGACCAAACTCAACAACTTTTTTTGTTTTACCTTTACTTAAAGAATAAAAATCATTGTTTTGATTGACCCCATGAGTTTTACCATCGTTGGCAAATAAATAGAGTGATTCTTTTAATGGAATCAATGTGATGTTTTTTAAATCTTTTTTGTCATAGAGTTTTGTTGAACTTAAACTCTCTAAATCAAGACAGTAAACATCACTGTAAAAATTAGGTGTTTTGAGTGAATCAGTTACCAAATAATAAATCGATGACTTATCATGGTTAAATCTGAATCCGCTCACGCTTTCATTTTTTTGTGATAAAGGAGTGTATTCATTTTTCTTAATGTTATAGAAAAATGCTTGTCCAATTTTACCTTTTGAGAAACCTTCTCCATTTGATTGGAAAGGAACGGCTTCAAAAGTTTCAAAATCTTTGTTGGCTTCTAATTCTTGAAGGTATTCATGTCTGATGTGCGCAGCACCAATCAGTTGGTGATCATCTTCGTTCATTGAAGCATGAACCAGGATGGTTTCTTTGTTGATGATTGTGATGTTAGAAATTGGCAACGGGAAAGTATAAGCCAAGCTGCTTTTCTTTTTAGAAATGGTATATCGGTATATATTGCTGTATTTCAACTTCTTCATTTTTTTATCAGCGTTTGTTTTATCTGTAAAATAAAGAATGTTGTCATCATTTTCCCAGATATAACGTGAATCTTGATTCATGTTAAACGCTTTTAAATGGGATGTCCCATTATATAAGTAGAGTGTGTGAACGTAATCATTTTTCTTCAAGCGTGCATTTGCTTTGGTATAAGAAAAGTATCGCTCATTGGGGCTTGCCTTAAGGTTTGCCAGGTATGAGTATTCTATAAATTGTTCGTCGACGATTGGTTTCATTTTGTTCTCCTTTGAATTTCATTTCGTATGGCCATCATTTTTTCATCTGTCTTAGAGATGGTGTTGGCACATTCGAGCAAATCTTTTGATACAGATTCTAAATCCGACAGTTCTTTTTTATATCGTATTTCATGTTCTAAGCTTGCCCAAAAATCCATTGCAATTGTTCGCATCTGAATTTCTACTTTGGCATATTCTTTACCTGCTGAAAGAAAAATTGGAATCTCTACAATTAAGTGTAAACTGCGATATCCATTTTCTTTAGGGCGCTGAATATAATCTTTGACTTCAAGAATTCGAATGTCATCTTGACTCTCTAACATCTGGACAACAGTATAGATGTCATCGATATAAGAGCAAATGAGTCTGACTCCAGCCACATCTGTTAAGTTTTCGTCAATGGATTCAAGAGTTAAAGGTAAGTTCTCTTTTCTCAATTTATTCAAAATTGAGTCTGGTTGTTTGACCCTTGATTTAATCGTTGAAATTGGATTGCGAGAATCCATATGTGCCAATTCTGTATTCAATACATCTAATTTCGTTGTGATTTCTTTGACCGCGCACTCATAAATTAACATTTGGCGCTTAAAGCGCTTGGCTTGGTCAATAAAGTCACTGGGTATTTTATAGATTTGATCATGATTGATCACAACTTCGTGTTGGGACATAATACAACTCCTTTTATCTCCCTATATTTTAGCACGTTTTTAGGGTTTTTCTTAGAATTCGCGAAATTAAGCTTATGTGTAGACGATGTGGGGCCAAAGAGCCCAAGTATTTTAATGGAAATATTTGTCGTAGATGCATTCATCTTCGTTCAATGCCCTTAGAGGAAGAAGGAATAAAAGCGAATGCTGAATTGAGTTTTAAATTTTCGCTGACCCCTGAGCAATCTCGGGTATCTAAAGAATTGTTAGAGCTTGTCAATGCGGGACACAGTGTTTATTTAGAAGCAGTTTGTGGAGCGGGTAAAACGGAGATGTGTTTGGAATTACTTCAGCACTTATTGGAATCTAATTTAAGGGTGGCTTGGGCAGTGCCCAGAAGGCAAGTGGTATTGGAGTTGAGTGATCGATTCAAATCATATTTCCCATTGATTAAAGTTGTTTCTGTTTGTGGGGGATTTACGAATGATGTCCTGGGTGATTTAATTGTCTGTACAACCCATCAACTGTTTCGTTATCCTCAATATTTTGATGTCCTAATACTGGATGAACCGGATGCATTTCCCTATGCAGGCAATGAGATGCTTGAGTTCATGGCTCACAATGCAGTAAGGGGACCCATTGTTTATTTGTCTGCGACAATGGAACACCCAAGTAACATTAAGAAAATAAGCTTATCGCTCAGACCTTCAAACCACTTATTGCCGGTTCCTAAAAAAGTCAATTTACTTGTTATCATCGCTTCTTTATATAAGTGGAGAAAAGAGTCAGTTTTAGTTTTTGTTCCGAGTATTAAAATGGCGCGAAAGATTTCTATTCTATTGATGAGTCCAATGATTTGTTCTCAAACAAAAAACAAAGAAACAATCATTGAAAAATTTAGAAAAGAAGGTGGGTTTTTAGTAACGACAACCGTTTTAGAGCGGGGCGTTACCTTTAGTGATTGTTTTGTTGTGGTGATACAAGCGGACCACGATGTGTTTACAGTTTCGAGTCTGGTTCAAATTGCGGGACGAGTGGGAAGGGGTATGAATCCCAAAAAAGGAGAGGTATTGTTTAATGGATATCGCGAGTCGGTCCAAGAGTGTATATTAGATATAGAAAAGCACAATCTCATTGCATCTTGTGTTTTGAAGAAAATGAAGTAAGTTTCTTGCGTCGTTTTGATTCTTATGACAGCCTTTGTTTTTCTTGTAGGAAGACATTGCGTAAAGATAAAAGATGGATTCAATTGGATCGTTATCGTGTATATGGACTTTATTTGTATGAGGGGGATGTGCGCCATCTCTTACTTAGATATAAAGAGCATTACGATCAATTGTTGGCACCTGTTTTTTTGTATGAATTTAGAATGAATGCGTATTTATTTTATGCGAATTATTCGATTGTTTGTGTGCCATCAAATAGCAACTCCACACGATTGCGGGGATTCAATACTGTTGGGGACATTGCACACTCATTAAACATGCCAATCATAGAAGCGGTACTGATGAATCTCGCCCAAGAAAAACAGGGTTTGAAATCTTTTGAATCCCGTTTATTGGTTGGAAAAGACTTAAAGGCTGAGAACCTTCATTTAATAAAAGGTAAAAAGATTATACTATTAGATGATATTCTCACAACCGGAAGCACAATGAAAGCGTGTTTTGACTTATTAAGTCCTCATTGTGAGAAAATTGTGGGTCTGTGTGTCGCTTATCACCAAAATCACATTGCGCTATCTTGTAAGACAAATATAATTGAAGTATAATATACTTAATTTGTTGGAGGTATCGTATGCGCGGAACTATAAAGATATTCAATAAGAACAAGGGTTTTGGGTTTGTAACGAATGATTTGGGTGAGGATGTTTTCTTTCACTATTCTCATTTGGTAATGGAAGGCTTCAAAACAATTGAAGAAGGTGCGGAAGTTGAATTCGACTGTGTCGAATCTGACCGGGGCATGCAGGCCCACAACATCATAAGAATCGCTTAAGTAAAAGTTGGCTTTGCCGACTTTTTTTATTGATGTATGTGGGCTTAGATTATGATACAATACAATAGACTGGAGGCTTTATTTATGGCTGGATTTATAAAAAACTTTCTCAATGGAGATCGAAAGATATTAAAACAAGTTGAGGCAATTGCTTTAACTATTGATGAACAAAAAGATGCAATACGTGCTTTAAGTGATGAGGATTTAAAGGCTAAAACAGAGATGTTTAAGCAAAGAATTGCTGGGGGAGAATCTTTGGATGATCTTTTAGTTGATGCTTTTGCTGTTGTAAGAGAAGCGGCTTATCGTGTTATTGGGGAGTTCCCTTATGTAGTACAACTGATGGGTGGGATTCTTTTACACCGCGGTGATATTGCTGAGATGAGAACGGGTGAAGGTAAAACTTTAACTGCGATTCTACCTGCATATTTGAATGCTTTAGCGGGTAAAGGTGTACACATCATTACAGTAAACGAATACTTGGCATCGCGTGATGCTGAATGGATGGGTGAAATTCATCGTTTCCTTGGTTTAAGTGTAGGGTGTAACGTTCGTGCTCTAAGTGCTTCACAAAAACGTGAAGTGTATGAAATGGACATTACTTATACAACAAACTCTGAAGTGGGTTTTGATTATCTTCGTGATAACATGGTTACTAAAATTGACCAACGTGTTTTAAGACCGCTTAATTTTGCTTTAATTGATGAGGTTGACTCGATTCTAATTGATGAATCAAGAACCCCTTTGATCATTTCTGGTGGTTCTCGTGATGGGGCTCAGTTGTATATGCAATCTGATCGCTTCGTTAAGAAATTAAACCAAGGTGCTGATTATGTCATTGATGTTAAGTCAAAGACTGCACAGTTAACTGAAGAGGGCGTTACTAAAGCAGAAGCACATTTTAAAGTGGAAAACCTTTATGATGTTGATTCTGTTGGATTGGTTCACCATATCCATAACGCATTAAAAGCAAACTACACTATGACCAATGATGTTGAGTATGTGGTTCAGGATAATCAAGTTGTCATCGTTGACCAATTTACAGGTCGATTGATGGAAGGACGTGAGTATTCTGATGGCTTACATCAAGCATTGTGTGCCAAAGAAAATGTTTCTATTAAACAAGAATCTGTCACACTGGCCACAGTAACATACCAAAACTTTTTCCGTCTTTACGCTAAATTGTCAGGTATGACTGGGACAGCAAAAACTGAAGAAGAAGAATTCTTAGAAATTTATAACATGCGTGTATTTGTCATTCCGACAAACAAACCCATTGTTCGTATTGATGCTGAAGATTTAATCTTCGGAACTAAAAAAGCTAAATTTGAAGCATTGTTAGATACAGTTAAAGAACTTCATGAAAAAGGCCAACCGGTCTTGGTGGGTACTGTGGCTGTTGAGACTTCAGAATATATTTCAATGATGATGAAACAACGTAAAATACGTCATGAAATCTTGAACGCAAAAAACCATGCTCGTGAAGCGCAAATTATTGAAAAAGCAGGATTTAAAGGTTCTGTTACAATTGCGACTAACATGGCGGGTCGTGGGACTGACATTAAACTTGATGACGAATCCCGTTCATTAGGGGGCTTGGCTGTTCTTGGTAGTGAGCGACATGAATCTCGTCGTATTGATAATCAGCTTCGTGGTCGTTCTGGCCGTCAAGGGGATCCTGGTTTTTCTCGTTTCTTTGTTTCGTTTCAAGATGATCTCATGCTTCGTCATGGTTCAGAACGTTTCGAGGGGGTTTATGAGAAGTTAGGCGATGTTGCGGTTGAAAACAAGATGATCACTAAACAAGTGGGGGCTGCACAGCGCCGTGTTGAGGGTGTCAACTTTGACATTCGTAAACAACTCTTGGATTATGATGATGTACTGCGTCAACAACGTGAAATCATTTATGAACAACGTGATCACATTCTTGAAAATGATGATGTGCACTCAGTTGTTAAGGAAATGTTCGCAAGAACAATTTCAAACCTCATTGGCTCACACCGCAATTTAGAAGATAAAAAACAATCCGTTAACTTAGAAGAATTACTGTCTTCAGTTAAGAAAATTGATTTGGTAGATCCTTCATTGAATGTTTCTGATTTAGAAAACCTAGATTTAGAAACTTTAGATAAAACATTATTGGATTCTGCTTGGAACAAATATGAAACTAAGATTGAAAATGTAAAAGATCAATTTTACAAAGTTGAAAAAGACATTGTACTTCGTTTAATTGACCGTGCATGGGTAGACCATATTGATGCCATGAGTAAACTAAGAGAAGGAATTCACTTACGTTCTTATGCTCAAGGCAAACCACTTCAAGCTTATATAGAAGAAGGATTTGAAATGTTTGAAGACATGTTGGCAAATATTGCGACTGACATTGTCCAATTCTGTGCTAACGTTAATATCGAATACAGACAATAGACAAGGGTGATATTATGGAATTATTTGAGCTTGCTCAAATGGTCGATCAATCGACCACATCCCTGAAAGCTTTGGGTGATTCACTTTGACTTGGTTCAAAAAGAAAAATCAGTCAAAGAACTAGAGGATGAAATGTTGAAAGATGGTTTTTGGGATGACCACAAAACTTCTGCCGACCACATACAAAAATTAAACCGACTTAAGAAGACCGTTGATGGCCATCACAACATCATGAAAGAATTGGTGTCGTTAAAGGACAGTGTTGAATTGTTGAAAATGGAAGAAGACGAAGAGTTCAAAACTTTAGTTGAACAAGAAATCAAAACCGTAAAAAAACAATTGAATGCTTATTCGATCATGGTACTTCTAAGTGAGGATTACGATACAAAAAATGCAATTGTAGAAATACATCCGGGTGCAGGTGGTACAGAGAGTCAAGATTTCGCTTTGATGTTGTACCGCATGTATACAAGATGGGCCAGTGAACAAGGATTTAAAGTAAGTGAACTTAACTATCTTGATGGTGATGAGGCAGGACTTAAGTCTGTGGCTTTCTCCGTTTCAGGGATGTTTGCTTATGGATATTTAAAAGCTGAAAAGGGGGTGCATCGTTTGGTGCGCATCAGTCCCTTTGATTCTTCGGGTCGCCGTCACACGTCTTTTGCGAGTGTTGATGTGTCTCCTGAGTTTGATAACAGTATTGAGATTATCATTAACCCTGAAGACATTAATGTGGATACCATGCGTGCTACCGGTGCGGGTGGACAACACGTTAACAAAACGGACTCTGCTGTTAGAATTACACATATCGAATCTGGTATTGTCGTCACATGTCAAAGTGGTCGCTCTCAACTTCAAAATAGAGACGAAGCCATGAACATGTTGAAATCAAAACTTTACCAAAGAGAAATTGAAGAAAAACAAGCACAAATGGCAGCGATCAAAGGCTTACAAAAAGCAATTGGTTGGGGTTCACAAATACGTTCTTATGTTGTGCATCCTTATACAATGGTTAAAGATCATCGTACCAATTTTGAGACCAGCCAGCTGAGTGATGTCTTCGATGGGGATATTCAAGATTTTATTGAAGCTTACTTAAAAATGAATGTAGGAGATTAGGATGAGAAGAAAAATTATCGATGGTTTACTTTTAGTTTTAGGTAACTTTATCTTATCCATCGGTGTATCTTTTTTCATCTTACCCAATAACATACTTTCTGGTGGTGTCGCAGGGATTTCAATTGCCCTGGCGCCACTTTTGAGTATTGATACACAAATCATTATTAATGTTATTGTTATTTTTTGTTTTTTTCTAGGATTATTTATATTGGGGAAAGATTTTGCCGTGAAAACAATCGCGAGCTCAATTTTATTCCCTTTTTTCATATCTATCCTCACAAAAGTTAATTATAACTTTGTTGTTGACCCACTGATGGCTTCTATTTATGGTGGATTAATCTCTGGTGCTGGTTTGGGAATTACTTTTAGAACGGGTGCCAGTACGGGTGGGATGGACATCCCACCATTAATCTTACAAAAATTTACAAAAATTAGAGTTTCCATTTGGATCTTTATATTTGATGCGTTGACTGTTTTATTGGGAGCGAAATCTTTTGGACTCAATGGTGTTTTAATTGGTTTAATTTCTGTTTTCGCCACAACGTTTGCGATTGATCGCGTTCAGTTGTTGGGAGGGGAAACAGCCACTCAAGTTATGATCATTACAGATAAAATATCTGAGGTTTTAAATTATATTCACTTGCACATTGACAGGGGTTCAACCATCATTCCTGCAAGAGGGGGATATACTCAGAAAAACAAAGAAATTATCATGACCGTTTTAATGAGAGATCAATATGCTTTACTGGAAAAGTCGGTTAAAGAAATCGACCCAGGTGCCTTCCTCATAGTCTCTGAGGTGACTGAGGTGCATGGTCAAGGATTCTATAGAATATAGTTTCACAAAACCATCAAAATGTTTGTGCTATAATCAAGAGGAAATTCAAGAGGTGGTAATTATGTTAGTATTAGAAAATGTTTCAAAACAATATAAAAATGGCGTTAATGCGCTTTATGACATAAACTTGGCGGTTGAGCCAGGTGAATTTGTCTATGTTATTGGGCCTACGGGCTCAGGTAAATCAACCATGATAAAACTGCTCAATGGCGAACAAATTCCGACTACGGGACGGGTTGTCGTTGCAGGTTTTAATGTTGGGAAATTACGTCACTCTAAAGTGCCTATTTATAGAAGAAATATTGGGGTTGTTTTTCAAGACTTTAAACTCTTAGAAACAAAAACAATATTTGAGAACATCGCTTTTGCACTAGAAGTGGTCAACACGCCAAAGCATGTATTAAGAAAACGAGTCCGTGAAGTTTTAAGACTGGTTGACTTAGTAGAAAAGGCATCTGCTTTTCCTAATGAGCTCAGTGGGGGACAACAACAACGTGTTGCCATCGCAAGAGCCATTGCAAACAAACCAAAATTGTTGATTGCGGATGAGCCCACAGGTAACTTAGACCCTGACAAATCAGACGAAATTATTAAATTATTAGAACGCATCAATGAAGAAGAAAAAACAACCATCGTCATGGTAACTCATGATGTGAACGTAGTAAACGCAAATAGAAAAAGAACCATCGCACTTGAAAGCGGACATATGGTTGCTGACCTAAAACAAGGAGGATACATCCACCATGAATAGAATCATCAAACACATTCGCGAAGGATTCCTTGGGGTCATTCGACATTTTGCTATGTCTTTATCAAGTATTTCTTCTGTTACAGTAACCTTAATGATCATGGCTTTCTTCCTTATCTTAAGTGTGAATATCGATGCGATTACCTATCGACTCGAAGAAGCCGTTCAAATTCACGTTTTAATTGATAAAGAAGTTGAAGATGAAGAACAAATTACACTATTACAAGAAAATATAAAAGAAATTGAAGGGGTTGCGCAAGTAGAATTTTCAGATAAAGATGCTGAATTTGAAGCGTGGATTAAAAATGTTGGCGATGAAAATGCCGAAGAAATTTATGGCGAATATCGTGGCGAAAATAATCCTATGTTAAATGCTTTCATTGTTAATGCTAAAACTGGTGCCGATTTAAAACAAATATCAAATGATATTTCTGCAAATGAGGGCATTCAAGAAGTGAATTATGGGGGAGACTCTTCCACTGTTTTCTTAAGTTCACTAGAGAGCCTTAGAAATGCAGGATTTATCATTGTCATTGCATTGGGATTCATTGCGGTGTTCCTAATCTCTAACACGATTCGAGTATCAATTCATTCAAGACGTAAAGAAATCAGCATCATGCGTACCGTTGGAGCAACCAACTGGTATATCCGATGGCCTTTCATTATTGAGGGTATGTTAATTGGTTTATTGGGATCTGCAATTCCAATCGTCGCAACTATTTTTGGATATCAGTATTTATTTGATATCACAGGTGGATTTTTACTTTCTAAAATGTTCACCTTGGTAGAAGTATTCCCAATTGTATATGAAGTTTCTGCTGTTCTTGCCATCATTGGTATGACAGTTGGCGCAATTGGTTCTATCCTCTCAGTGGGTAAACAATTACGGTGGTCACGATGAGTAAAAAAACAAAAAGAATCATGATTCTGACTTTGGTGTTCTTTCTATTGCTAACGATCATATTACCGATATTCGCAGAAGAAAAGAAACCATTCTCAGATGAAGCTTACTATACTAATTTATGTCAAGGTTACAGTTATAACGACAACGCATCAACGTGTGAAGAATATAAAAAGTATCTGGCAAATAAAGTAGAAGACGATAAAAATTCACTTAAAGATTTGAATTTCCAAATTGGAGAAATGAAAGACAACTTAAAGAAATATTCAGAAGAACTTGATAGTTTTGCTGGAAAAGTAGAAGCATTGAATGTAAGAATTAAATCAATCGAAATGAGTATCTCCTCAGCAGCAAAAGAAATTGTGCTGATTGAAGGTAGAATCGTTGAAAGAGAAGAAGTTATTGCGGTTCAAGAAGCAAAGGTCATGAAATATATCTCAAGTTCTCAATCTCAAACAAGGGTCAATGTGAATGTTGAATTCATCATGGGCGCCAAAGACTTCTCAGAAATTATCATGAGAATGGAAGGTTTGAAACGCATCAAGTCGTATAATGACGACATCATTGCGGCGTTACAAATTGAAAAACAGAAACTTGAAGATGACAAACTTGCAATGGTCAACAGAAAAGCAGAAATGGAAAACTCAAAACAAATTTTAGCGATTGAAGTTGAAAATGTAAAAATTGCGGAAGCAAGAGCCAAAGCACTTTTCATAGAATTTGAAAAACAAGCAGATGCTATTGAAAAGCAAGCTGCACAAGTAAACCATAAAATTAAACTAAGTAATGATCAAATGGCAAATGTTAAGGGAATCCCAACATCAAATGGATTGATTCATCCTTTATCAGGATCCAGTTTTGCCAACAGCGGTTGGGGATTTAAATACCGTGGTTCTTATCGAAATGGTCATCATCATACGGGCGCTGACTATACTACTGGACGCCAACGAGTTCCAGTAAAAGCACCAGCCGATGGGGTTATCGCTATTGTAAACAACTCCGGTTGTGGAGATGGTTCTACCTATGATGGCTGTGGTGGTGGTTGGGGTAACTGGGTTGTTATGGTTGTATCAGTAAAAGGACAAGCTTATGCACTCGCATTCGCTCACTTAACTGCCGGAACCATTCGAGTATCCCCTGGTCAAGTTGTGAGAGCAGGTGAGGTTTTAGGTAATGTTGGAACTTCAGGTTTATCAACTGGAATTCATTTACATGCAGAAGCATATAAATTGAATGCCTCATCAATAGAAGAAGCCATGGATGGATGGGCTGGGGACCGATATTTCGGAGCTTCAACTCGTTACTGTTATACAGGCGCAGGTGCACCATGTAAGGTGGACGCACCGCTCATCTACGGAGATCGTAAAGAAACACCAGGTTACTATAATTAAGTAAAAACAAAAGCCGTCTCTTGAGATGGCTTTTTCTTACATATGTTACAATTAATATATAGTTTAGAATATACAAGAAAAAAGGAGAAAACCATGTTAATCATAAATGAAAAAGAAACAAGAAAAATCTATTCAATGGAAGAAGCAATTCATGCATGCAAAGAAGCCCTAAGGATGTATTCTCAAGGAACAAGTGACGTACCCTTAAGAATTAATTTTGAAACAGAACATGGCGCAAACTTATTCATGCCAGCGCACCTTAAAGAAACCAATACGAGTGGAATAAAAATTGTTTCAACATTCCCAGAGAATCCAAAGAAAGGAAAACCAAGTGTCCCCGCACAAATGATCATGCTCGACAAAGAAACAGGAGAAGTATCATCAATCATCGATGGGACATATCTAACCCAACTTAGAACTGGAGCAGTGCAAGGTGCAGCAACAGATATTCTATCAAATAAGAGCGCGAGAAATGCAGTTCTTATTGGTGCTGGAGGTCAAGCTGAAGCACAACTTGAAGCCATGTTCGCTGTAAGAGATTTAGAGCGCGTTGATGTGATTGATTTAAATGAAGAACTATTAAATCAATTTGTCGAAAAAATGAACAACAAATTCAATAATAAAGTTCATGCATGTTTTGATTCAAGCAAAGCCATTAAAAATGCTGACATCATCACAACAGTTACCACTGCCCCTGGACCTGTCTTTAATGCATCGTATCTCAAGCCCGGTGTTCATATCAATGGGATCGGGTCTTTCACTCCCGAAATGAAAGAGATTCCACTACAAGCCATCATTCAAGCTGATATCAGAGCTGTTGATACATATGATGGGGTCTTTGCTGAAGCAGGCGCAGTCATGGAAACCATCACCCTAAATAAGCTGAAAGAATCCTCTTTTATAGAACTGGGAGAAATTATAATAGACCCATCAAAGGGAAGACAAAATGAAAAACAAATAACATTCTTCAAATCAGTGGGTTCTGCCGTACTTGATGTTCAAGTAGGACAAGAAATTTATGAGAAAGCCATAAAAGAAAAAGTAGGTACAGTCATATAAAAAAACGAGTGATTCCAGTTTGGGAATCACTCGTTTTTCAAATATTTATCTTCTTAAAAAAATCTTCAACTGTATCCTCAATGATGATTCTTTCTTTCATTAAAAGATCAATAAATCCAGCTGCACTGGCATCGTCAAAATACTGTTTCAAACCATCGAAAACCCCGCCGACATTAATGAAACCATAGGGTTTATTATGCAAACCAATTTGATTCCATGTGATGACCTCGAAGATTTCTTCCATCGTTCCACAGCCACCAGGGAATGCAATAAAAGCATCAGAAAGTGCCATCATCTTGGCTTTTCTTTCATGCATCGAACCTACAGGGTAAGACTCCGTTAGTTTTGGGTGTAAGATTTCTTGATCAGACAAGACTGTTGGCATGACCCCAATCACAGTACCATTTCTGCTTAGCATCGTATCCGCAATCAAACCCATAATACCAATTTTTGCACCACCATAAACCATTGCATAATTGTTATCGACCAAATAATTTCCTAAATTTATGGCTTCTATTTTATAAATATCATTATCTGGCATTCTTGATGCACAAAATACAGCAATCTTTTTCATCTTCGCCTCCAATATTCAAGTTCTATTCATTTATACTATCATGAATGTGTGGTAAACTATAAACAATTATGAGGTGAATCATGGACGAAAACGAGAAAAAAGTTTCAATTAAATTAGAACGACATAAATGGCCTGATGAAATAGCCAAAGACAGAAAAAAGAAGAAAACAATCACAATTATAATCAGTGCAATCCTGATTTCTTTTGCATTTGGATGGAGCTTGGGAGGCTTTGGTAAGGAAAACGGCATACTGCCCATTTCTACCAATGCTGATTTATCACGTTTTGAGTCGGTTTATAAAGAACTGCTCAACTCATGGTATTTCTCAAAGGAAATGGAAAATCCCCCTGCAGAGTTAATCGACAACGCCATTAAAGGCATGCTCGAAGAAAACGGGGACAAACACACCAATTATTTGACCTTTGAAGAAATATCCAATCTAAATAATTCAATTAACATGGATTTTGTAGGAATTGGTGTTCAATATACCAGTGCAGATGACAGCAATCTCATCACCCGTGTTTTTAAAGATTCACCTGCAGAAAAATCAGGGGTCCTTCCAGGAGACATCATCAAAAAAGTTGATGGACAAGACATCGCATCCTTAAGTTCAGATGAAATTAAATCTTTAATTATAGGTGAAGCAGGCACAAACGTTAATGTTGAATTTTTACGTGATGGTAAGCCAGTTATCATTGATATCACTCGAGGCAATGTTTCTGCAGTGGTGTGGGGAGAAATTATTGAGCCCGGAGTCGCATACTTAGAAATTTCTTCTTTTGGTCAACAATTGGCCGCAAGCACAAGACCGTATTTGGATGATTTCTTATCTAAAGGCGCAGATCAATTAATCATTGATTTAAGAGACAATGGTGGCGGTTATTTAACAGCCATTAATGAACTCTCAAAACTTTTCTTTGAAAATAATGATGTAATTTATTCAGAAGAATTCCTAAAAGGTAAAACAACTGTATACAACGTAAAAGAAAGCGAAAAAGCTTCTTATCCATTTAAAGACATTGTTTTACTATTAAATGGCAATTCTGCAAGCGCGTCTGAAGTTTTGGCTTTGGCTATGAAAGAGAATCTGGGAACTAAAATCGTAGGCGTCACATCCTACGGAAAAGGAACCGTACAAACTCAACGGGCTTTTAATGACAAATCATCTTTGAAGATTACCATTGCCAAATGGATGAGTCCACATGGAAACAACATCAATGGCGTTGGAATTGAACCAGACTTTGAAGTTAAATTACCGGAAATATTTAACACAACATTCCCCACACTGGAAGAAAATGAGGTGGTTCAGTATGACTCAGTATCAGAAGCTGTTTCATATGCCCAAAAAGCACTCACTTACTTAAATTATCATAAGGGTCGTACCGACGGTTACTACGATCAAGCCACTCAAAATGCACTTTTTGCTTATCAAAATACAATGCAATTTACACAAAATAGCGACATCAACCAAGAGAGACTCTCACAACTCTACAGTTCAGTTGTTAAAGATTGGTCAATGAACCGCTCTAGTAAAGACGTTCAACTTCAAAAAGCCATAGAGGTGATTAAAAATGGATCATAAGTTCGAACTCGTATCTAAATTTGAACCCAAGGGAGACCAAGTTAAGGCCATCAAACAGCTGATAGAAGGGGTAAACTCAGGGAAAAAAGAACAAGTTCTTTTAGGTGCCACAGGAACAGGGAAAACTTTTACCATTTCTCAAGTCATTAATGAAGTGCAAAAACCAACCTTAATATTTGTTCATAACAAAACATTGGCAGGACAACTCTACTCAGAATTTAAAGAATTCTTTCCCAACAACAGAGTGGAATATTTTGTTTCAAACTTCGACTATTATCAACCCGAAGCCTACATGCCAGGGTCCGACACTTATATAGAGAAAAGCTCCATGATTAACCAAGAACTCGACATGCTAAGACTTGCTGCACAAAACTCAGTTTTACAAAGAAGAGACACCATTATTGTTGCTTCAGTAGCATCCATATATGGAACCTCTGATCCTAAATACTATAAGGCCATGCTTTATACCATGCGAGTAGGTGATGAAATGAGTCGTGAAGCACTCATGAAGGACCTCGTCGCAAGACAATACTCACGCAATGACATAGAACAAGAACGTGGAACCTTTAGAGTGCGCGGAGATGTTATTGAAATTGTACTGGGAGATACTGATGAGTTTCTTGTCAGAATCGAATTTTTCGGAGACGAAATCGAGCGCATTGTAGAAATTGAAAAAGTGACCGGAAATATT
Source organism: uncultured Erysipelothrix sp. (assembly GCA_965365985.1). GTDB lineage: Bacteria > Bacillota_I > Bacilli_A > Erysipelotrichales > Erysipelotrichaceae > Erysipelothrix. The sequence goes on from CBDUDQ010000007.1 coordinate 20,319, forward strand.
AAAGAAGCCTACATGGTTTATCATATATTCCCTGCGAATGCTTATGCCCGAGACATGGATCAAATCCGTGCCGCGTGCTTAAAAATCGAGGCAGAACTCAAAACTCAATTGTCATTATTCAAAACAGAAAATAAATTGGTCGAATATCAACGATTAGAACAACGGACACTTTATGACTTAGAGGCTTTACGAGAGTTTGGTATGTGCTCAGGGGTTGAGAATTATTCTATGCACATTGATGGTCGAACTCCCGAACAAAGGCCCTATACCCTGTTTGATTACTTCCCCGACGACTATTTGTTTGTTGTTGATGAGTCCCATGCATCCATCCCTCAAGTAAGAGGGATGTACAACGGAGACCAATCAAGAAAGAAAACTTTAGTAGAGTATGGATTCAGATTGCCATCGGCACTTAACAACAGACCGATGACTTTCGATGAATTCAAATCAGTTCAAAATCAAACGATTTATGTTTCAGCAACACCGGGTGATTATGAACTGGAACAAGTCAATCATGAAATTGTTGAACAAATTATTCGTCCCACAGGACTGCTTGACCCAAGTATTGAAATCAAGGAATCAAGAGGCCAAGTGGACGATTTAGTAGAACAAATTAAAATTAGAAAAGAAAGAAACGAAAGAGTGCTCATCGTTACCCTAACGGTCAAGATGGCACAAGAACTCAGTGCTTACTTATTAGAGATTGGCATCAAAGTTTCTCACCTCAACCATGAAACAAAAACACTGGAACGAATTGAAATCCTTCGGGACCTTCGTTTGGGTAAATATGATGTTGTGGTAGGAATTAACTTACTTCGAGAAGGACTGGACCTTCCTGAAGTGTCACTGATCGCGATTTTAGATGCTGATAAAGAAGGCTTCTTGAGATCATATCGTTCTCTTACACAAATTGTTGGACGTGCTGCGCGTAACGTAAATGGGCATGTCATCATGTATGCCGACCGATTGACGGACTCAATGAAAAAAACAATTGACGAAACAGACCGACGTCGTGACATTCAAAAAGCTTATAACGAAAAACATGGCATCACACCTCAAACCATTATCAAAGAAGTGCGCGATATCATCGCAGGAAAAGAAACTCTGGCCCTTACTAAGAAAGTACGTGCTGGGAAAAGAGATAGAAAATCAATTGAAGAACTCATTGATCGACTCAATAAGGAAATGCGTGAAGCAGCCGCATTGCTCGATTTCGAAAGAGCGGCACAGCTTAGAGATATCATCTTAGAAATGAAAGCAGAACTATAAACAAGGGAAGTCGTAAAGACTTCTTTGTTGTATATCACTAAGGCCATATGGCCTTTCATGATATAATTAAATTTGAAAATACGACTTGGAGGCACTATGAAAAACGATAAAATCGTCATTAAAGGCGCAAAAGAAAATAATTTAAAGAATATTGATTTAGAAATACCCCGTGACAAACTCATCATCATGACAGGTCTTTCTGGCTCGGGAAAAACATCCTTAGCCTTTGATACCATCTATGCTGAAGGACAACGTCGTTATGTTGAGAGCTTGTCTTCGTATGCAAGACAATTTTTGGGCAACATGGAAAAACCTAATGTTGAATTGATTGAAGGACTCTCTCCATCAATCGCCATCGACCAAAAAACAACCAGCAATAACCCGCGTTCTACAGTTGGAACTGTCACAGAAATCTATGACTATCTGAGACTTCTATATGCAAGAGTGGGAACCCCTTATTGTCCCGTTCACGGTATAGAAATCACATCTCAAACTGTTAAACAAATGGTTGATCGCATCATGGAACTTGAAATGGGTTCCAAGCTTGAAATTTTGGCTCCAATCATCAAGGATCAAAAAGGAGAGCACGTTGATCTTTTAGAAAACCTGAAAAAAGAAGGCTTCATTCGAGCATACATTAATGATGAATTGGTCATGCTTGAAGAAGAAGTTAAACTTGAAAAAAATAAAAAACATGACATCTCAGTGGTTGTAGACCGCATTGTTTTAAAAGAGGACTCAAGAACACGCTTATCAGATTCACTGGAAACAGCGGTTAACCTAAGTGATGGTGTCATCAATGTTAAAGTAGGATCAGAGCTTCTGGTCTTTTCAGCGAAGTTTGCTTGTCCAGTTTGCGGGTTCTCAATTGCTTCTATTGAACCGCGATTATTTTCTTTTAACGCACCCATTGGGGCTTGTCGTCAGTGTAATGGTTTGGGAATCACTCAATCCGTTGACTTAGAACTTTTAATTCCGGATCCAACTTTATCAATTGATGATGGCGCAATCAGATATTATAAAAATATTGTCAACACACAAAATATAGAATGGCAAACATTTGAAAAACTAATGGAATATGCCAAAGTAAAAGGGAATACACCTTTTAATAAACTCAGTAAAAAACAAACTGATGTCCTATTATATGGAACAGTGGTTCCAGTTCGATACATCATCGAGTCAAGAAGTGGGAACGCGTTCCATAGAAATGAGCCCATTGAAGGGATTGTTGATCTCATTGAAAGACGTCACCGAGATACGACATCAAACTCATCAAGAGAGTGGTATGCGACTTTTATGTCAGAAACAACTTGTTCACTTTGCCATGGCACAAGACTGAATAAGTCAGCTTTAGCGGTTAAAGTAAAAGGCATTGATATTTCAGAATTCACAACGCAATCGATTACTGAAGCGCTTGAATTCATGAACAATTTAGATTTAGAACCCATGAAAATGGAAATTGCTGATTTGGTCATCAAGGAAATATGTTCAAGATTGACTTTCTTGGTTGATGTTGGCTTGGAATACCTCACACTGGACCGCATTGCAGGATCCATGTCAGGTGGAGAAAGCCAAAGAATCCGTTTGGCAACTCAAATTGGATCAAGATTGACCGGTGTTCTTTATGTTCTTGATGAGCCATCCATTGGACTCCATCAAAGAGACAATGCCCGTCTCATTGAAACGCTAAAAAACATGCGTGATTTGGGTAATACCTTAATAGTGGTTGAACATGATGAAGAAACCATGGAAGCAGCAGATTGGATCGTTGATATTGGTCCTGGTGCGGGTGCTTTGGGTGGTGAGGTCATTCATAACGGAACCATTGCTTCTATAAAAGAAAATGAAAACAGTTTAACTGGGCAATATTTATCCGGTAAAAGAAAAATTGAAGTGCCTAAAACTAGAAGAAAAGGCAATAAATTATCTCTTGATGTAAAGGGTGCCACTGAAAACAACCTTAAAAACTTAAATGTTAAGTTTCCATTGGGGATGTTGGTTACGGTTACAGGTGTTTCTGGAAGTGGTAAATCAACGCTCGTAAATGATGTTTTATCCAAGAGTATTTACCAAGCCTTGGGACGCGTCCGCATGAAACCTGGGGCACACAAATCCATAAAAGGACTCGAGCATCTGGATAAACTCATTACCATCAATCAAAATCCAATTGGGAGAACCCCTCGTTCTAACCCAGCAACTTATACAGGAGTATTTGATGATATTCGAGATTTATTTGCTTTGACACCTGATGCTAAAATGCGCGGCTACAACAAAGGAAGATTTTCCTTTAACGTTAAGGGTGGTCGCTGTGAAGTGTGCCGTGGGGATGGGGTTAAACGCATCTCAATGCACTTCCTACCTGATGTTTACGTCAAATGTAGTGAGTGTAATGGTAAACGATACAACGAAGAAACATTACAAGTTAAATTTAAAGATAAAACAATTTTTGATGTTTTGGACATGAGTATTGATGAGGGCGCAGAATTCTTTAAATCAATCTCCAAAGTTAAAAAAGGTTTGACGACACTTCAAGATGTGGGTCTTGGGTATATTAAGTTGGGTCAATCCGCCACAACGCTTTCTGGTGGTGAGGCACAACGTGTTAAACTGGCCAGTGAACTTCAAAGACCCGCAACAGGAAAAACATTGTTTATTCTGGATGAACCCACAACTGGACTACACAGTTATGATGTTGAGAAACTCATCTCTGTATTGCAGCGAATTGTTAATGATGGAGACAGCGTTTTGGTCATTGAACACAACTTAGATGTGATTAAATCAAGTGATTACTTGATTGACTTGGGTCCAGAAGGTGGGGACCGCGGTGGAACAATTGTCGCCAAAGGAACCCCTGAACAAGTGGCCAAAGTTGAAGAAAGTTATACAGGACAATATCTTAAAAAAGTCTTGGCTCAAAAATAAAAAATAGAGTATAAAGTAAAAAATCTAATACAATAAATAAAAAAAGGAGGCATTATCATGGAACAAAGAAACAGTTGCGAAGTGCGCGTTTTAAGTGAACACTTTGATTTTACTCTGGTATGCGGGAATGAGGCAGCACTTGATCGAGAGATTTTAGTACCAAACACCAACAGACCGGGTCTTGAATTAACGGGATTTTATGCCCATGCTGAACCATCCAGAATTGTTATTATTGGAAATAAGGAAACATCATACATCAAAACGATGAGTAGTGAAATGCGTAAAGAACGATTTATGCATCTAACGGATCCACTGACCCCTCTTATTTTAGTTACGGGCGGTAATGATTGTCCTGATGAACTTTATGATATAGCGAAAGAAAAGAATTTCCCTGTTTTTAAAACTGATAGAAAATCATCTGACATTATGGTTTCAATGGTCACATACCTTGATGAGGTCTTGGCAATTCGCGATAATGTCCATGGTGTTTTAATGAATGTCTTTGGTAAAGGTGTTTTGATCATTGGTGAATCTGGAATGGGAAAATCTGAAGTGGCACTGGAACTTATTTTACGCGGTCACTCACTGATTGCGGATGATAGAGTGGATGTCTCACGAGTCAAAGATTCCATTATCGGTACAGCGCCAGAACTTTTGAAGGGCATGCTTGAAATCAGAGGGATTGGAATCATTGATACCATGCAAATGTTTGGTGTGAATGCTTTCCTTGAATCAGAAGAAATCAATTTTGTGGTTGAATTCAAGAAGTGGGATGACAACAACGAATATCAAAGAGTTGGAATGGATGAACAATCTTATTACCATACTTTGGGATTAGAAATTCCACATTTGGTTTTCCCGGTAAAAGAAGGACGTAACTTATCTGTCTTGGTAGAATCTGCAGTTAGAGATTATATGATGAAGGCAAGAGGTTATAACTCATCTAAGATGTTCGATCAAAGAGTGATCGAATTCATTGAAAAACAAAATAAAAAGAACTCACAATAAAAACTCGTAATAGAATAATTATTTATAAGAGAATTCATGTTTAAATAGAATAAATAGGGGTATACGATATGGGCTTTTTTCCAGAAACTAAAATATTTTTTAAGATAGGACCACTTGAAATCGCGTGGTATGCAGTATTAATTATGTTGGGAGCTTACCTGGCCTATATGGTCAGTGCAAGAAACCTAAAAAAAGCAGGTTACTATAAAGATGACATTGAAAATGTATTCATGGGTTCACTACTTTCTGGACTCTTGGGTGCGCGATTATGGTACGTTTTATTTTATCGTTTGGGCGATTATCTAGCAGATCCCATCTCAATCTTCATGATTAGAGATGGGGGGCTTGCCATTCAAGGGGGCTTGTTTGCAGGTGTTGCCTTTGCTTATTGGTTTACAAAACGAAAAAACATTAACTTTTGGCATTGGGCAGACGCCATCATTCCTAACATATTAATTGCGCAAGCCATTGGTCGTTGGGGTAACTTCATGAATCAAGAGGCTTTTGGAGGCATCGTCAGCGAGTCCTTCTATCGTTTATTTCCTGCATGGTTTAAAAATATGATGTTTATATCCGGTGAATACCGCATGCCAACATTCTTTTTTGAATCAGTCGCAAATATAGCAGGCTGGATTTTGATTGTCTTGGTATTGAAACGATTTGCCAAACTCAAACGTGGAGACTTAGTTTATGCATACCTCATGTGGTATGGTGCAACACGCTACTTTATTGAGGGCATGAGAACAGACAGTCTGATGTTCTTTGATTTTAGAATCGCACAAATCATATCAATTATATTTATATTGGTAGGAGGCTTGGGGTTCTTAGGTGTATTCAGAAAATTGACAAAATCTCCAAAACCTGTAATTTTGTTCGATTTTGATGGCACAATTATGAACACGGAAAGCTCAATTCTTGAAGCTTACCGACAAGTATTTGCAAAACATAAACCAGACTATACATTAACTGATGAAGACTTACACTCTTTTATTGGACCAAGCTTACATCATTCTTTTTCTCGTTTTTTTGAAGCGGACAAAGTGGATGAAATGATTCAAGAATACCGAGATATCAACCACGCACTTCATCCAACGCATGTTGAACCAATAGAAAATGCCATTCACTTATTAGACACCCTTAAAGCTCAAGGATATCGCATGGGACTGGTTTCAAACAAAGCAAAAGTCGCGCTTGAACTTGGCTTAGCTCAGTTCAAAATGGAACATTATTTTGAAGTGGTCTTGGGGGTTGATGAATTTGAAACACCAAAACCTAATCCTAAGGGCATCAATGATGCCTTAGAATTTATGAATGCACAGCGAGCCGCATCCATTTATGTTGGGGATGCTGTGAGCGATATTTTAGCGGGACAGCGGGCAGGTTCGTTTACAATTGGTTACGTATTTGATAAAGTAAGAGAGCAATCTTTAATAGAGGCGAATCCAAATCGTGTGATCCATGATTTGGATGAGATATTATTAATTTTGAAGGAGGATCATGAATGGGCAACAAATATGATGTAATAATAATTGGTGGGGGTCCAGCTGGGCTCACCGCAGCAGTATATGCGGGGCGCTCAGGCATGAAAACTGCCATGTTAGAAAAAGAAGCACCCGGTGGAAAAATGATTAAAACCCATTTAGTAGAAAACTATCCAGGGATTGATAAAATTGGTGGCGTAGACTTATCCATGAAAATGTTCGAACACGCCACAGCATACGGAACTGAATACCTATATGGGGATGTCAGTGCGTTGGTAGATGAAGGAGATTACAAGGTCATCAAAACAAATGATGGCAGCGAATATCGCGCCCATGTAATCATCGTCGCTACAGGAACAAACGAAAGAACTTTAGGATTTGCCAATGATGATGCTTTATTGGGTCATGGTTTATCTTACTGTGCAGTGTGTGATGGCGCATTCTTTAGAAATCAAGATACCATCGTTATTGGTGGGGGTAACTCAGCACTCGAAGAGGCCGTGTACTTAACACAGTTCTCAGACAAGGTGAACTTGGTTATTCGTCGCGATGTCTTTAGAGGTGATGAATCAAGTCAAAGACAAGTGTTCAATAATCCAAAAATAAATATCATTAAAAAGCATATTCCAGTAGACTATATTGTGGTTGATGGAAAAATCGCAGGAATGAAATTTGAAAATGTTGATACCGGAGAAATTATGGAAGTTCCAGCACAAGGGGTATTCCCTTATATTGGTGCCATTCCAGCAACTGATTTCTTAAGAGATATGGGTGTTACAGATAAAGAAGGTTACATGATTGTGAATGAACGATTAGAATCTGCCATACCAGGAGTGTTTGGTGCTGGTGATGTGATTCAAAAACATCTTCGACAAATTGTTACCGCAACATCTGATGGTGCGATTACTGCACAAAATGCATTTTCTTATATACAAAACTTGAAATCTAAGGCATAGCCTTAGATTTTTGTTATAATGGGGGAAAGGAGTGAAGTCATATCAAACCACATAAAGTAATTTTAGTCACAGGACTCTCTGGTGCAGGTAAAACATCTGCAATGGCCGTGCTCGAAGATTTGGGTTATCATTGCATTGACCGTTTTCCCGTTGTACTTTTAAATAATCTATTACAAGAAGTCAGTGCTTTGGGAGATGCCCGATTTAAAAATCTTGCTTTATCCGTCTCTGCACAAGATTTCAATCAATTTTATCAAGCGTTCAAGGGCATAGAAGTAGAACTTGTTGTTTTATTTTTAGATTCATCAAAAGAACAACTCTTATTGAGATATAAATATAACCGCAGAAATCATCCCCTTATTGTCGCAAACATGGCCAATTCACTTGAAGAAGCCATTGACGCAGAAGTTAAGGATTTTTCTCAAATAAAATCACAAGCTTCCATCATTGTGGATACCTCATTCTTGAGCACACAACAACTCAGCTCTCGCATTGATCGCTTCTTTAAAATTGCTAATAAAGAATCAACCTTATCCATTTCTTTAATATCATTTGGATATCGAAAAGGATTGCCACTGGATGCAGACATCGTTTTTGATGTGAGGTTTCTTCCGAATCCTTATTGGGAAGAGCATTTACGTCTATTATCGGGAAATAATTATGAAGTTTATCATTATGTTATTGAGCATAAAGCAACGCAGGCATACTTAGAACATCTACATCGCTATTTAGATTATGTTTTAAGCATGTATAAAACTCAAAATAAACACCACCTTACCATCGGAATTGGATGTACTGGAGGACAACACCGCTCAGTATCATTGGTGAATTATCTTTATAAACATTATGAAAACGAATATACAATTTATAAAAACCATCGAGATGTGATTGAGGTGGAAAATTGATCCGCGTCGTAGTTTTGGGTGGGGGAAAAGGCCAATCTGCGTTATTAAGAGGCTTAAAAACCATCCATGGCATCCATTTATCTGCCATTGTTACTGTAGCAGATGATGGGGGCAGCACAGGACGCTTGCGCCAGGAATACAACATACCAGCAATGGGGGACATTCGAAATGTCATGTTGGCTTTGGCCGAAAGTGAGTCTATGTTATCTGAAATTATGAACTATCGTTTCAGTTCCGAAAAACGTTCTTCTGTTTCAGGCCATAACTTAGGAAATCTTATCTTAACTGCCTTAACGGACATTAATGGTAACTTTATGGATGCCATTAAATCTGTTTCTAAGGTATTGAATGTTATGGGAGACATCATCCCAGCATCGAGTGATTTAATCACTTTGTGTGCAAAAATGTCAGATGGTACCATTGTTCGTGGAGAATCAAACATACCGATGTATCGAAATCACATTCAAGAAGTTTTTTATGATGTTGATGTGAAAGCCAATCCAGAAGCTGTCAAAGCAATAGAAGAGGCAGATATCATACTTTTTGGTGTGGGTTCGGTGTATACTTCTATTTTGCCAAATATCATCATTCCAGAAATTAGAGAAACCATAAAAAAATCTAATGCCAAGAAAATTTATTATTGTAATGTCATGAGTCAGGCTGGGGAAACCGAAGGTTATTCTGCGGAAGACCATGTTGATGCGCTCATTTCCCATGCCAACATTGATCTTGATATGGTTGTTGGCAGCAGTGATGTCATACCAGAAGAAATATTAGAACTGTATAATGAAGAACATTCACATCCGGTTCGCTTTTTAAACAAGACGCATGTTTATCCTGTGATGTTTCAAGAACTCCTCAAATTCAGTTCAGGAAGAATTGAGCATGACCCAGAAAAAATTAAAAATAACTTTATAGAAGTATTGGAGGTGATTGCGTGTCCTTTAGCGCAGAAGTTAAAAGAGAAATTTGTACCGTTAAATTAGATGAGTGTTGTCAAAGAGCACAGTTGTCTGCATTCTTGCATATCAACTCAAATTTGACCATCAGCAATCAAAAAATGGGACTCCAAATTAAAATTGAGAATGCGACCATTGCCAAACATTTATTTAAATCACTTAAGGAAAGATATGATGTTGAGATTGAACTTCAAGTGATGAAAAAACAAAATTTAAAAAAGAATAATGTATACGTTTTAAAAGTAAAAGAACAAGGCAGAGAAATCTTAGAAGATTTGGGAATTTATTCTTCCAAAGGGATGAGAGAGACGCCGTTTCCAACCATTGTAATAAAGGATTGTTGTGCAAGACACTACCTATCAGGCGCATTTTTGGCTTCTGGTAGCATCAACGCTCCCATCACACCCAATTATCATTTGGAAATATCAACTGACAATGTGGATCATGCACAAGTCATTGAGAATCTGATGAATCGTTTTGGTTTAGAAGCTAAAATGACGCAGCGAAGAAAAAAACAGGTTGTTTATGTTAAGGCTGCCGACAAAATTGCTGATTTTTTAAGACTTTCAGAAGCGCACCAATGTACTTTAACTTTTGAAGATGAGCGCATTCAGCGTGATTTCAGAAACTCTCTAACCCGACTTGATAATTGCGAGGTAGCCAATGAGATGAAAACAATTAAAGCAGGTAACCAACAGTTGGATGCCATTTATGTTTTAATTGAAAATAACCGTTACTCTCATTTGGATGAGCGCTTGATTCGAGCGGGAGATTTAAGGATGAATCATCCTGAGGCCAGCTTAAATGAGTTGCTTGAAGAATATGAACTTGAATATAAAGAAACATTGTCGAAATCTGGGCTCCAACATCGTTTTAAAAAAATCATGGACCTTGCTTCTAAGTTTGCTGAATAAGTGAACACTCACAAAATTATGGCGTGAGGAATAACTTGTGATATAATAATCGAAAGGTGGTAATTATATGGGATATCTATATTTCTTTTTTATTTTAATGATCATTGTTGCAGTGTTTCCAACACTCTTAAAAATTGTTTTTTACTTTTGGATCATATCGATGGTACTCTCTTTATTCAGACCACGCAGACGTCCTGAAAACCCGTATGAAGGGCCAAGACAAGATTATACAGAAAACCAATCAACAAGACCCAATAGACCTACAAATCGTGATGTCATTGATGTCGAATTTACGCAAAGAGATGCGGATGAAGAATAGCCCGTTGGGCTTTTTTTATTAAAGGGGGATTATAATTTATGGATTTAAAGGGGAAACGTTACTACGGTGAAGATCGAAGTTCATATTTTTGTTTGAGTGAGAAAGTATTAAACTTGCATGACAAGAAATTACAAACAAGTTTCATATCAGATAAAAATGGCCAAGACACACTTTTACTCCAGGGTATACTTGACTGGAAATCAAAGACAGATTTATTCACCATGGTCAAAACATCAAATCCTGAATTTTACGAACCATTTGGATTTGAGTTGGTTTTTACGTCGCAAGTGTTTAATATGCCAAGTTCAAACGTTCCAGAATTTAAAGTTGATGGCATTGTTTTGGATCCCAAATCAGAAGATCTTTTAAAGGTATATCAAACATTCACAAATCATTTCACAGGCTATTTTGATAGAAGTGTCGAATCTTTTCAATTCATGAAGTCTAGCGATAAAGATATTGATTTCGTTGGTTTTAGTGTCAACAAAAAATTGGTGGGATATTTAAGATATCAAAAGCACAGTTCTCATGTTGAAATATTAGAGGCTTGCTATGATAAGAGTGGCACTTTACTAAGAATGATCAGTTATGTTTCACGGGGCCTATCTCGTATCGTATTGCATACCTCAGCAGCAGAACATTTGGATAAATTATTTATTGGTGTGAAACCTCAAAGAATGCCTTTTATTATGGCACGAGTAAATGATAAAGCGCTGTTCGAAAGACTCTATCATATTAAGATAATTTCTGCCTATTCTGCATTTAACGCTTTTGGTAAGCCACTATTCAATCGGGATTACGAATAAGATAGTAACATTGGAATAATTGACCCATAGCGTTTTTTGGTATATAATAAAGGAGTTGAAACAACAAGGAGGATTTACATTATGACAGTAAAAGTAGCAATTAATGGTTTTGGCCGTATTGGTCGTTTAGCAACACGTTTAATCCACGGTTCAGAAGATATGGAAATCGTAGCAATTAACGACTTAACAGATGCAAAAACATTAGCACATTTGTTAAAATATGACTCAGCACAAGGACGTTACGACAAGGACGTTGAAGTAGTTGAAGGTGGTTTCTTAATCGATGGTAAAAAAATCACTGTATTATCAGAACGCGATCCTAAAAACTTACCTTGGAAAGAATTAGGCGTTGACGTTGTTATCGAATGTACAGGTATCTTCACTTCAGAAGAAAAAGCTGGACTTCACTTAGAAGCAGGAGCTCGTAAAGTTATTATCTCAGCTCCAGCATCAGGAAACATCAAAACAGTTGTATACAATACAAACCACGAAATCTTAGATGGCTCAGAAACAATCATCTCAGGTGCTTCATGTACAACAAACTGTTTAGCTCCAATGGCTAAAGTATTAAATGACGAATTCGGTATCATCAGTGGAACAATGACTACAATTCATGCTTACACAAATGACCAAAACATCTTAGATGCACCTCACGCTGGTGGCGACTTACGTCGTGCCCGTGCAGCAGCAGCTAACATCATCCCAAGTTCTACAGGAGCAGCTAAAGCAATCGGTTTAGTAATCCCTGAATTACAAGGTAAATTAGATGGTGGAGCACACCGTGTTCCAGTTATCACAGGTTCAATCACTGAACTCGTAGTTGTTGTAGAAAAAGAAACAACAGCAGAAGCAGTAAACGCAGCAATGAAAGCAGCATCAAACGAATCATTCGGTTACACTAACGAACCAATCGTTTCATCTGATATCATTGGTACAACATTCGGTTCATTATTTGATGAATCACAAACTAAAGTTACAAACTTAGGTGGCGTAAACTTAGTTAAAACTGCATCATGGTATGATAACGAAGCGTCATATACAAACCAATTGGTTCGTACAGCACACTACGTTGCATCAAAATTCTAATAAATATAAACTTAAAAAACCATTGTGAAAACGATGGTTTTTTTTTGTCTTCATTAATTTATGATATAATGTTTTTAAATGAAAAAAGGTGACTTAAATGAAATTATATAATTCTAAAACAAACACTATTGAAGTCTTTAAACCCATTGAAGAGGGGAAAGTATCCATGTATGTATGTGGGCCTACAGTATACAACCACCCTCATATCGGAAATGCTCGCCCAATCGTCGTTTTTGATCTTTTAAGACGTGTATTAGAAGCAGATGGATTCGATGTTCACTATGTTTCTAACTATACCGATGTTGATGATCGCATCATTCGCATTGCACAAGAAGAAAAAGTTGATGAATCAGTCATTTCAAAACGATTTGAAAAAGCCTATGAATCAGTAAGAGCTGCTTTATTCTCTGATTTTGTTGACGCGACCCCGCGCGTAACAGAAAATATGGAACAAATTATTGCTTTCATCGAGAATCTAATTGGCTTGGGTTATGCCTATGAATCCAATGGCGATGTATATTTTAGAGTAAACAAAGTTCCCGACTATGGCGTAATTTCTTCACAAAATATCGAAGCACTTAAAGTAGGCGCAAGGATAGAGGCAAACCTTCAAAAAGAATCAAGCCTCGATTTTGTTTTGTGGAAAGACACCAAGGATGATGGCATCAAATGGGATTCACCTTGGGGCAAGGGAAGACCAGGATGGCATACGGAATGTGTCGTCATGATTCAGGATGAATTTAAAATGAATACCATTGACATCCATGGGGGTGGCCAAGATTTAAAATTCCCACATCATGAAAATGAATCAGCTCAATCCAAAGCAGTACACCACCATGATCTTGCGAACTATTGGATGCACAATGCCATGTTAAATTTAGATGGTGTTAAAATGAGCAAGAGTTTGGGCAATGTTGTGTGGGCTAAAGATTATATTAAAGAATTTGGTGCCAATGTTACAAGATGGCTTTTACTGTCAACTCATTACCGAATGACATTAAACATTTCAGAGGCAGTTTTAGAACAAGTGCAAAATGAACTCAATAAAATTGATTCAGTTTTAAAACAAGTATCAGTAAAATTAGGAATGGCTGATTACAAATTAGAAAAAGATTATGATACAGAATATTTTAATCTATTTATGGAAGCTTTAAAAGATGATTTGAATGTTGCCAATGCAAGCAAAGTAATGAATGATTTAATCAAGCATCTCAATTCCAGTTTGAGAAGAAAAGACAACTTAAAAC